>NZ_PSYC01000040.1:0-63427 GCF_002931515.1 Pseudoclavibacter sp. RFBG4
CGGCGGAGGGGAGGCGGACGGCGGAGGGGAGGCGGGCGCAGGCGCGGGCCTCCGCCCCAACGCCGCGCGCACCCACCCTGAGCACACCCGACCCGCGTTCGCGCGCATCCGCCGCGCGACCCCACCCAGCCAGCGCGCATCAGCCGCGCATCCCCGCCCCCGGTGGGCCTCCGCACCCGCGCGCATCCACCCCAGGGCGCACCCGCCAGCGAAAAGGTCACTTTCACCGCGTGTTGCCCGCCGCTTTGGGGTGAAAACGACCCATTCGACGGCAGAGGGCGGCGGGCGCGCGGGGCGCGGCGGCGGGACGGCTCAGCCCGAAAGGAGGCTCAGCCTTGCGACGGGCTCAGCCCCGCGAGGTGGCTCAGTCCCGGGACGGCTGAGGCTCGGCGAGCGGCAGGCGCACCGTGAAGCGCGTCTCGCCAGGGCGGCTGTCGACGGAGATCGTGCCGCCGTGCGCATCCACCACGCTCTTCACGATCGAGAGGCCGAGTCCCGTGCCGCGGGTGACCGGGATGGAGCTCGCCTCGGTCTCGCCGCGCGTGCGAGACACGTCGCCTCGCACGAACCGCTCGAAGAGGTGCTCGAGCACGCCGGGATCGATGCCCGGCCCGTCGTCGACGACGCTGAGCACGGCGTTGCTGCCCTCGACGCCGAGCGTCAGGGTGACGTTCGTTCCCGCCGGGGTGTGCGCGTTCGCGTTGGCGAGGAGGTTCGAGACGACTCGGCGCAGCTGCGCGTCGACACCCGTCACCTCGATGGCGACGCCTGGGATGTCGAGGTTCCACCGATGCTTCGGCCACGCGGCGTGCGCGTCGCCGACCGCCTCGAGGGCGATGAGCGACAGGTCGACCGTCCCGTGCTCGACGTCGACCCCCTCATCGAGGCGGGCAAGCAGCAAGAGCTCCTCGACGAGCGCGGTCATGCGGACGGACTCCGAGTCGATCCGCTCGAGCGCGCGAGCAGTGTCCTCCGGCAGGTCTGCGCGGCTGCGGCGCGTGAGCTCGGAATAGCCGCGGATGGACGCGAGGGGGGTGCGCAGCTCGTGGCTCGCATCCGCCACGAACTGCCGCATCTTCGCTTCGCTCGCCTCCCTCGCGGTGAAGGCGCGGGAGATGTGCCCGAGCATCGTGTTGAAGGCCTGGCCCATGCGCCCGACCTCGGTGCGCGGGTCCGCGTCGCGAGGTTCGACCCGCACGTCGAGGGCGGCGTCGCCCGAGGTGAGGGGCAGCTTCGAGATGCTGGTCGCGAGATGCTCGACCCGCTCGAGCGGGGCCATGGATGCGCGGATCCAACGCGACGTGAAGACCGCCGCGAGCCCGATGCCGAGGAGTCCGATGAGGGCGATCATGAGGCTCAGCGTCGTCGTCGTCGCGTTGACGTCGCCGAGTGGGAGCGCGATGACGACGCCGTACCCGGCTGGCCCGTCGCTCGCCTGCGCCCTGACCTCGCCGATTCCGAGGACGGTGACGGTGTGCGCCTGCCCGTCCTGTGGGACGCTCGCGAGCGCCTCTGCGGTTGCCGGGGAGATCAGCACGACTTCGCCGAGACTGTTGAGGGCACCCGCCGAGATGACGGTGTCGTCGTCGATGACCGCGCCGACGGTGCCCTCCGCCTGGCCGGGGAGCTTCAGCACGAACGTCGCGTTCGGGGTGATGGAGAGCGGCCCGCCCGTGTCACCGGGACCGGACGCGCCTTCGCGGCCGCGGTCGCTCGCCGAGGAGAGCTGCTGGTCGAGGCGGTCGACGAGCACGTTGTGCAGCAGCGTCACGCTCACGGCGCCGATGACGGCGGTCACGATGACGAGCGTCGCGACGAGTCCGAGGACGAGTCGCCTTCGGAGGGTCAGCGGCGCACGCTCGCGCTTCCCATCCGTGCCCGACGGTGGGGAGTTCGGGGGGAGAGCTGCAGGGGATGCGCCTCCCGGCGCGCTCATTCCGTGGCCTTGAGCATGTAGCCGACGCCGCGAACCGTGCTGATCATGGGCTCGCGGCCGGCGTCGACCTTCTTGCGCAGGTAGGAGATGTACAGCTCGACGACGGTCTCGCGCCCGCCGAAGTCGTAGCTCCACACGTGGTCGAGGATCTGCGCCTTCGACAGCACTCGGCGGGGGTTGCGCATGAGGAACCGCAGCAGCTCGAACTCGGTGGCCGTGAGCTCGATGAGGTCGTCGCCGCGGCGCACCTCGTAGCTCTCCTCGTCGAGGCTGAGGTCGCCGACGCGCAGCACGGGGTCGTTGGCGCCGCCCTGCGTGAGCATGGAGCGGCGAACGAGGCCGCGCACGCGCGCGATGACCTCCTCCAAGCTGAAGGGCTTCGTGACGTAGTCGTCGCCGCCAGCTGTGAGCCCCGCGAGTCGGTCGGCGAGCGCGTCCTTCGCGGTCAGGAACAGCACGGGCAGCGTCTCGTCGTCGGCGCGGATACGGTGCAGCAGCGAGAGCCCGTCCGTGTCGGGGAGCATGATGTCGAGCACGGCAGCGTGCGGCTTGAACTCGCGGGCGACCTTCACCGCGGATGCCCCGTCCGCGGCGGTGCGCACTTCCCAGCCCTCGTAGCGCAGCGCCATCCTGAGGAGGTCGGTGAGCGAGGGCTCGTCGTCGACGACGAGCACTCGGATGGCGGACCCGTCGGCCGCCTTGAGCATCGGGCCGAGTCGCGAGCTCGACTGATCGGTGGGAGGCATGCCTCTAGTCTCCTCCTCGATCTATGGAGGAGCTATGAGGCGCCTGAGCGCTGGGTATGGGGTCGGCAACGGGCGCGCAACGTTGTGCGCCGCATCCGCTCGCCCACCCATCGAGTCAGCCGAAGAGCGTCTCGCCGACGTACCCGCCTTCGCGAGCGCCGGGGGGAATCGCCCAGATGCCGCTTCCCGTGTGCTTGATGTACTCGTTGAGGAGGTCGGTGCTGAGCGACTGCTGCACGCGGATGAACTGCTCCGGGTCTCGCTGGTAGGACAGGAAGAAGAGGCCGGCGTTGAGGCGTCCGAGCTCGTCGTTGCCGTCGACGAAGTTGTAGCCGCGGCGCAGGAGCCGAGCTCCCGCGTTCTTGCCGGGGTGCGCGAGCGCGACGTGGGAGTTCGCGTCGATCGCCGGCTGCCCGAACGTCGTGCTGCTCTCGACCGCGAAGTCGGGTTCGGCGAACTCCTCGCCGCCGCTGAGCGGCGCCCCGGCGCGCTTGTCGCGGCCGATGATCTGCTCCTGCTCCTCGAGCCGGACCCGGTCCCACGACTCGATCATCATGCGGATGCGCCTCGCCACGAGGTAGGAGCCGCCGGCCAGCCAGTCGGCGCCGTCGCCTGGCGCGACCCAGACGTGCTCCGTCGTGGCGCTCGTCTCTTCCGCCTTAACGTTCGCGGTGCCGTCCTTGAAGCCGAAGAGGTTGCGAGGTGTGGCCTGGCTGGTCGAGGTCGACGAGGTGCGCCCGAAGCCCAGCTGCGACCAGCGCAGGATGACGCGGCCGAAGCCGATGCGCGTGAGGTTCCGGATCGCGTGGACCGCGACCTGGGGGTCGTCGGCACAGGCCTGGATGCAGAGGTCGCCGCCCGAGAGCGCGCTGTCGAGCGCGTCTCCGGAGAAGCGTGGGAGCTGCGTGAGCTTCGCCGGCTGCTTGCTGGCCAGGCCGAAGCGGTCGACCCCGTCGCCGTCGACGAAGAGCGTCGGGCCGAAGCCGAAGGTGATGGTGAGCGCCGAGGGCGGCAGTCCGAGGGCCTCGCCGGTGTCGTCTGGTGGGGCGAGCGGCGACCCGCCGACGGCTCCGGAGGCGGAGACATCGAGGCCCTGCACGAGGCGTGACGACGCGTAGCTCCAGTCCTGCAGCAGCTCCGCGAGGTCCTCCCTCGTCGTTCCTTCGCGGACGTCGAAGGTCGCGAAGTGGATGCGGTCCTGCGCCGGGGTGACGATGCCGGCCTGGTGCTCGCCGTTGAAGGGGTACTGGGTCCCGCTGCCGGCGTGGGAGGTCGCACTGGCACCGGTTGCCGCGGCGATCCCGAAGCCGCCGGCGCCACCTGCGGCGATTCCGGCCGCGCCTGCGCCGAGGAGGCCGAGGAGGCCGCGGCGGGACAGTCCGCGGGCCGGTTCTTCGACGTCGTGATCGTTCGGGGTCTCGCCTGCGCTCACGGGCAGCCCTCCTGGGTCGTTCTGATGAGAGTGGCCAGCTTGCGTGACCATCCGCGGGTGGTCACCGCGTTCGGGGTGACCACAGGCCGATGGTCACGCAAGCCGGCCGGGTGCGCTGAGAACGCTATGCCGGCAGCCCGAGCACGGTGGTCGTGAGCTGCGAGAGCGGCTCGGCGAGCGCGTCGACCTGGGTCGACAGCTCTTTCACCTGTTCGGGAGTGAGGTCGCGGTAGTTGGTGAAGCCGTCCTCGTAGCTGCCGTAGCTCGCGAGCAGGTCGTTGAGCGCGGTGAACTCGGTGCTGATCGAGTCGGCGATCGCGACGCCGTCCTCGCCCTTCGACCGGGCGACGTCCTCGACGATGCCGAACGCCACCTCCGCGCCCTCGACGTTCGCCTTGAAGTCGCTGAGGTCGGTGCCGGACCACCAGTCCTCCTCACCCGAGATCTTGCCGGTCGCGACCTCGTCGAGCAGGCCGATGGCGCCGTTCGTGATGTCCTCGATGGAGATCGAGAACTCGTCGCTGTTCACGAGGTCCGCGAGCTGCTGGATGTCGGCGACGAGCTGGTCCGCGTACTGCGCGCGCTCCGCCGTGGTCGACGGCGCCCAGTCGAGGAACGCGTCGGTGTCGTCGGAGTTCTTGTCGCCGGGCTGCGGCTGCCAGAGGTCCTTCTCGATCCGGTGGAAGCCGGTCCAGTCGAGGCCCTCGGCGACGGCGTCGACCTCGCGGTAGTCGATCTTCGGGTCGAGGTCTCCGAAGGCCTCAGCGGTCGGCTCGATGCGCTCGTATGGCACTCGCGCGGCGGCGAAGAGCTCGCGTGCGGCCTCGTCGTCGCCCGACTTGTAGGCGGTGGTGAACTGCTCCACGAGGGGGACGAGCTCGGCGACCTGGTTGCGCAGGTACGCGGTGTAGCTCGTGACGGCCTCGTCGTAGGCCGCCTGGTCGTCGGCGGCGACCGCGACTGCCTCGCCCGAGACGGAGAAGGCGGTCTGGCCGATGCCTGCCCCGAGCATGCCCGGCTTGCACACGGTGAAGTAGCTGCCCGGCTGTGCGACGACCGAGAGCTGGCGGCTCGTGCCCGGCGCGATGTTCTCGACCTCGCCGACGATGCGGAGTCCGTCGTCGGCGAGCAGGTAGAACTCGGTGACGCGTTCGCCGTCGTTGGTGACCTCGAAGGTGATGGGGCCGCTGGCGGCGGAGGCGCCGGAGACCGTGCAGTCGGTGTCGGTGCTCGAGACGGCGAGCGAGGCGGCGGAGTCGGCCGGCGCGTTCGGCACGCAGCCGGTGAGGGAGACGAGCGTGACGGCGGAGAGCAGTCCGACCGTGAGTGGCTTGAGGTGCATGGTTGTCCTTCTGAAAGCGGATGCTGAAAGCGGATGCTGAGAGCGGAGTTCAGCGTGCGGCGGTCGCCGCGGGCTGAGGCGATGTGGGGGTCGGTTGACGACGGCCGGAGCGCGTGCGGACGACGAAGAGCGCGGCTGTCGGGATCAGGTAGGCGAAGTAGGCGAGGATCTCGAGCTTCGTCATCTCGGGCGTGAAGCCGATGGTGCCCTTGAGGAGCGCCCCGAGGAGCCCGTCAGGCGGGATGACCTCCGGGATGCGGAACGCCCACGCGTTCTCGCCGAACCAGGCCTGCACGGCGGCGGATGCGCCCTCGGGCGCCGCGATGAAGGGGCCTGGCAGGACGGCGGCTTCCTGCAGGTCGTGGATGGCGTAGGCGACGATGCCGGCGGCGAAGACGATGAGGATGGCGCCGGTCCACGTGAAGAACGTCGAGAGGTTGATGCGCACGACGCCGCGGAAGAGCCCCCAGGCGAGGCCGACCGCGAGGAGCAGGCCGACGATGGCGCCGAGGAAGCCGAGCACCCAACCGTCGCCCGAGCGGGTCGTCGACCAGACGAAGAGCGCTGTCTCGAGACCCTCGCGTGCGACGGAGACGAAGGCGACGGCGACGATGCCCCACCCACTGCCCCCGAGGTGCCGGTCGACCTGCCCTTCCAGCTCGTGCTTGAGGGTCTTGGAGACTCGGAGCATCCAGAAGACCATCCAGGTGACCATGGCCACGGCGACGAGCGAGAGACTGCCGCCGATGATCTCCTGCGCTTGGAAGGAGAGCCCGTAGGCGCCGAAGGTGAGGACGGCGCCGAGGATGAGCGACGCGACGACCGCGAAGGCGACGCCGAGCCAGATGCGGCGCACGATGTCGGGACGCTGGATGCGCCTGGCGTAGGCGATGAGGATGCCGACGACAAGCGCCGCTTCGAGGCCTTCGCGGAGTCCGATGAGGAGAGAGCCGAGCATGTTGGGTTCCTGGGCGTGAGGGGGTACGGGCTGGCGGGCGTGAGGGCCAGCCATAGCCCAGGCGTCCATGCGCGGTAGGCCAGGTAAGGCTTACCTTTCGCGAAGATACACCCGTCCTCGGCGAATTGCCAAGTCTCCGATGCCGAGGATCGCGCGCCCGCCACGATCGGGCTGGAACGGGGCGGAAGGTCCCACCGAGACGACTCAAGTACCGTGGGCAGCGGCCCGCGCCCCCGTCGGGCCTCAGCCAGTTCAGGAGGAGCATTCGTGCAGACCATCGACATCACCCAGCTCGCGGCGCTCGGCGAGCAGGCCACGGTCATCGACGTCCGCGAGCCGGACGAATTCTCGGCCGTGCGCATCCCCTGGGCCAGCAACGTGCCGCTCAGCGAACTCGTGGAGCGCGCAGGCGAGGTGCCGGATGACGGCCCGGTCTACCTGATCTGCGCCGCTGGTGTGCGCAGCGAGCGAGCCACTGCCTACCTCGAGCAGCAGGACAAGCCGGTCGTCAACGTGCTCGGCGGCATGTCGGAGTGGGCGGGCGCAGGTCACACGGTCGAGCGCGGCTGACGAGGGCAGCAGGGACCCTCGCCGCCGAGCAGCGAACGGCGACGGGGAGTTCTCCCCATCCTCTCGGGTGTGCCGCGCGACGATTCTCGCTAGCGTGGGGCCACCTCGACTGGGGCGCCACGACACCCCAGGACCACCGGCGATGGGAGTGGAGCGTGAACAGTCCGCGGCTTCCTGCGCGCACCCGCGGCGCCCCGAACCGGCTGGCCTCGCAGCCGAACGCCGAGGCGCAGCGGCAGGCCGAGCAGCAGCACCGGGCGGCGCAGGCCGACCCCTTCGGCCACACGCTGCCGCGGCGGAAGCCAGCCACCCAACCGCCTCCGCTCTTCATCCCGGGCTTCCGGTACTACCCGCCGGCGCCCCGCATCCGCGCCGCGGGCTAGCACCGGGTCATCGCTCGCGGCCGGACACATGGGGCGACCGCGCCTGTGGATGACCGAGCGGATGTCCGAGGTCGCGCCTAGGGTTGCTTGCATGGTCGCAACGCACGAGACAGATGCCCCCGCTCCATCAGGGACCCTGCTCCAGCGTGCGCAGACGGTGCTCAGGGAGGTCTTCGGCTACGACGACTTCCGCGGCGACCAGGCGCAGATCATCGAGCGGCTGTGCGCAGGCGACGATGCCGTCGTGCTCATGCCGACCGGCGGCGGGAAGAGCCTCTGCTACCAGGTGCCCGCGCTGGTCCGCGAGGGTACCGGCGTCGTCATCTCGCCGCTCATCGCGCTCATGCACGACCAGGTCGGGGCACTCGAGCAGCTCGGCGTGCGGGCGGCCTTCCTCAACTCCACGCAGTCCATCGACGAGCGCCGCGACGTCGAGCGTCAGCTGCTGGCGGGCGAGCTCGACCTCATCTACCTGGCGCCGGAACGCCTGCCCGTCGCAGCCGACCTCCTCAGCCGAACGAACATCTCGCTGTTCGCCATCGACGAGGCGCACTGCGTCGCGCAGTGGGGTCACGACTTCCGACCCGACTACCTGAACCTGTCGATGATCGCCGAGCGGTGGCCAGGGGTTCCTCGCATCGCGCTGACGGCGACCGCGACGAGCGAGACGCGGCAGGAGATCGTCGAGCGGCTTGCGCTCGACGACGCGAAGGTGTTCGTCGCGAGCTTCGACCGCCCCAACATCCAGTACCGCGTCTCCCCCAAGCAGACCCCGAAGGCGCAGCTGCTGCGCCTCATCCAGGAGGAGCACGCGGGCGATGCGGGCGTCGTCTACTGCCTGAGCCGCAAGTCGGTCGAGAACATCTCGGAGTGGCTGCGTGGGCAAGGCGTGAATGCCCTCGGCTACCACGCCGGCATGCCCGCCGAGACGCGGGCGAGGCACCAGTCGAAGTTCCTGCGCGAAGACGGGGTCGTCATGGTCGCGACGATCGCGTTCGGCATGGGCATCGACAAGCCCGATGTGCGCTTCGTCGCCCACCTCGACCTGCCGAAGAGCATCGAGGGCTACTACCAGGAGACGGGTCGCGCCGGACGCGACGGGCTCCCCTCGACTGCCTGGCTCGCCTACGGACTCCAGGACGTGGTGCAGCAGCGGCGCATGATCGCCGAGGGTGATGGCGACGCGCAGCGCAAGCGTGCGCAGAGCCAGCACCTCGACGCGATGCTCGCGCTCTGCGAGACGGTCACGTGTCGCCGCGTGCAGCTCCTCGCCTACTTCGGGCAGCTCAGCGAGCCGTGCGGCAACTGCGACACGTGCATCTCACCTCCCGACTCGTGGGACGGCACGATTCCCGCGCAGAAGCTGCTCTCGACGGTGCTGCGGCTCGACAGGGAGCGCAACGGCCAGGCGTTCGGCGCCGGCCAGCTCATCGACATCCTCACAGGGAAGACCACCGACAAGGTCACGCAGTGGAAGCACGACGAGCTCTCCACGTTCGGCATCGGCAAAGACCTGGGCGACACGGAATGGCGCGGGGTCGTGCGCCAGCTGCTCGCGGCGGGCGTGCTCGCGGTGCGCGGCGAGTACGGCGTGCTCGCGCTCACCAGCGAGGCCGCCCCGGTGCTGCGCGGCGAGCGTCAGCTCATGTTCCGCAAGGAGCCCCCGAAGGCGCCCGGCTCGAGCGGGCGACGCTCGCGCGGCGAGTACTCGGGCCGCTCCGGCGGCGGCAGCGCGGCAGCTGCGGCCCTCACCGAGTCGCAGCGCGAAGTGTTCGAGCGGCTGCGTGCCTGGCGGGCGGAGACGGCGAAGGAGCAGGGCGTGCCGGCGTACATCGTGTTCACGGATGCGACGCTCGCGGCCATCGCCGAGGTGAAGCCGCGCCAGCACGCGCAGCTCGCGGCGATCTCGGGCGTCGGCGCGGCGAAGCTGGAGCGCTACGCCGACGACGTGCTCGACGCCATCGCGGAGCAGTAGCGCCGCCGACCTCGAACCGTGTTGGGTTTCAGTGACCGTGATGGGATATAACCCATCACCAGTCACCGAAACCCAGCACGGGCACCCCGAGAACCCATCGGCGTCGCCGGAAGCCATCTTCCTCAGACGTTGAGCGGCGGCACGGACTGCAGGTCAGTCAGCGTCCTGTTGCCTCGCGGCTACGAGAGCACTTGGTGCACGCGCAGCGCTTCGACGACCAGCGCGTGGTCCTCGTGCATCTCGAGGCCGCTCACGCCGACGGCACCGGCGAGCGTTCCCCCGATGCGGATGGGGAAGGCGCCGCCGGCAGCGGCGTACTCGCGCGGGTCGAGCAGCGAGTCGGCGGCGAAGTCCTCGCCGTTCGCCTGATAGGTGTACCGGACCGCGAGGGTCGAGTGGCCGAAGTGCTCGACGACCCGGAACTTGCGGGCGAGCCACGCGTCGTTGAGCACCGCGGAGCCGGGGGTCGCCGCGTGGAACGCCCGCTGCCCGCCCAGGACGATCGAGACGGCGACGCTGTGCCCGCGCACGAGCGACTCGTGACGCAGCCACGTGCCGACCTGCCAGGCATCCTCGAGCGTGAAGCTCGGGAAGTCGAGTTCCCGCTCTTCGGCTCGCAGGAGCTGGAGGATGTCATCGACGGGCAGGCCGACGTACGGCGGAGTGGGGGCGGAGCTCATGGTTCACCTCGGTGTGCGGAATGAGTGGAGTGCTGGGGCACGCCTACGTGCCTGCAAGCGAGCATAGCCCTCGAAACCTCATTTGTCATGACATAAGAACATGAATGAGTTCACCCTCCAGTATGACGCGATACATCGCGAGTTCCGGCAGGCTGTTCGCATGCGCACTCTCCTCAACATCATCTGGCTCCTCCTCTCGGGATTCTGGCTCTTCTGCGGCTACGTCCTCGCGGGCGTGCTGCTGTGCATCCCGATCATCACCATCCCGTGGGCGATCGCCTCGTTCCGCATCGGCCTCTACGCGCTCTGGCCCTTCGGACGCGACGTCGTCTCGCGACCCGACGCCGGCGCGTTCTCGTTCATCGGCAACGTCATCTGGTTCATCCTCGCGGGCTGGTGGCTCGCGATCGGCCACATCGTCTCGGGCATCGCGCTGTGCGTCACCATCATCGGCATCCCGATGGGCATCGCCGACTTCAAGATGATCCCGATCTCCCTCTCGCCCCTCGGCAAGGAGGTCGTCGACCGCGACAACGGCCCGTTCGGCAGCCCGCGGCGCTGACGGGTCTCCCCGAGCGCAAGGAACGGCCGGCACCCCGCTGAGGGTGCCGGCCGTTCCGCGCGCTGATCGCAGCACCTCGCGGTGGATGCGCGCGCCTACTTCACGGGCACATCCGGGATGTCGTCCTCCACTTCGCGGATGACGGCGATGTCCTGCGTGTAGCCGCCGAGCTGTTCGAGCTCGTGGGCGAGCTCTTCGAGTTCGGCGCCGCCGGCCATCTGCGCGGTGAGCTCGTCGAGGGTGATGTCGGCCTTGTCGTAGTAGCCGATCGACTTGCCTCGTTTGAGGAGCAGGAAGCTGTCGCCGACGGGGAACGCGTGGTGCGGGTTGTGGGTGATGAAGATCACGCCGAGCCCGCGGTCGCGGGCCGCGAGGATGTAGCGCAGCACCACGCCGGACTGCTTCACGCCGAGGGCGGCGGTCGGCTCGTCGAGGATGAGCGCCTTCGCGCCGAAGTACACGGCGCGGGCGATTGCGACGCACTGCCGTTCGCCGCCGGAGAGCTGGCCGATGGGCTGGTCGACGTCGCGAAGGTCGATGCCCATGTCGAGCAGCTCCTTCTTCGTGATGGCCTTCATCTGGTCGACGTCGAGGCTCTTGAAGGGGCCGAAGCCCTTCGTGAGCTCGGAGCCGAGGAAGAAGTTGCGCCAGATGGGCATGAGCGGCACGACCGCGAGGTCCTGGTAGACGGCCGCGATGCCGCGCTCGAGGGCCTCGCGTGGCGACTTGAGGTGCACCGACTCGCCCTCGATGAGGAACTCTCCGTCGGTGTGCTCGTGGCGTCCCGCGATGATCTTGATGAGCGTCGACTTGCCGGCGCCGTTGTCGCCGAGCACGCACGTGACGCGTCCCGGGTCGACGTCCATGTCGACGTTCTGCAGGGCGAGGATGTTGCCATACCGCTTGCCCGCATCCCGAAGCGAGATGAGGTGCGTGCCCTGCTCGACGCGGTCGGGTTGCCGCACGTCCGCTGCTGCTGTCTGGTTCGTTGTCATCACTTCTGCTCCGCCCTCTTCTTGACGACGAGGTTCACGATCGTTGCCATCAGCAGCATGAGGCCGAGGAAGAACTTGAACCAGTCCGGGTTCCACTGGGCGTAGACGATGCCCTTGTTGGCCATGCCGAAGATCAGGGCGCCGATGGCACCGCCGATCGCCGAGCCGTAGCCGCCGGTGAGGAGGCAGCCGCCGATGACGGCCGCGATGATGTACAGGAACTCATTGCCGATACCCTCGCCCGACTGGACCACGTTGAAGGCGAAGAGGTTGTGCATGCCCAGGATCCAGGCGCAGAACCCGACGCCCATGAAGAGGCCGATCTTGGTCGCCGTGACGGGCACGCCGACCGCGCGGGCGGCGTTCTCGTCGCCGCCGACGGCGAAGATCCAGTTGCCGATCTTGGTGCGCATCAGGATGAACGTGGCGACGAGCACCAGCGCGATCCAGATGAAGACGGTGACGTTCACGTTGACGCCGAAGACGGGGATCTCGCTGGCGAAGATCGCCTTGGCCGACTCGAAGCCATCCATGTCTGCGATGGCGGGGCTGGAGACGCCGCCGCCGACGAGTCGAGTGATGCCGAGGTTGAGCCCCGTCAGCATGAGGAACGACGCGAGCGTCACGATGAACGACGGCAGCTTCGTCTTGATGAGCAGCCAGCCGTTGATGAAGCCGACGACGAGGGCGAAGACGAGGCCCATGAGCACGCCCACCCACACGTTGGTGGCGAAGTACCAGCTGAAGAGGGATGCGGTGAGCGCCGAGGAGATGACGGCGACGCCGGCGGAGAGGTCGAACTCGCCGCCGATCATGAGAAGGGAGACGCCGACCGCCATGATGCCGATCGTGGAGGCGCCGTAGAGGACGGTCGCGAGGGAGGTGACCTGGGTGAAGACGGGTGCCGCGATCGCGAAGAAGACGAACACGACGATGGCGCCGACGACGGCGCCCATCTCGGGCCGGCCGAGGATGACCGACAGCGGCGAGCGTCTGCCGACACGCTCGTCGGCGCTCGAGGATACGGGGCCGGTGGCGGGCGTTCGGGGCGATGCTGAAGTTGGTGTTGCGGTGTGAACCATGACTGCACTTCCTTGTGAGAGGTCGGGATGGCCGCGGCTCGCAGCCATCCCGACCGTGGCTCGCTGGTTAGCGGATACCCTTCTTGGCCTCTTCGAGGACAACGGCCGCGTTGCTCTCGTCGATGATCGTCGGGCCGGTGAGCACGGGCTTGCCGCCACCGAGGGCGAACTCGCCGTTGTTCTGCAGCCAGAGCGAGTCGACTGCCATGTATCCCTGCAGGTAGGGCTGCTGATCGACGGTGAACGCGACGTCGCCGTCGACGATCGCCTGCGCGAGGTCCGCGTTGAGGTCGAAGGACGCGACCTTGGCGCTGGAGCCGGTCTCGGCGACCGAGTCGATCGCCGTGAGCGTGAACGGAGCGCCGAGTCCGATGACGACGTCGGTGTCCGGCGTCGACTGGAGCTTGGCGGAGATGGTCGACTTGACCTGCGTCATGTCCGTGCCGGTCACGTACAGGATCTCGGTGGCTGGCACCTTCTCCTTGATGCCGGCACAGCGGGCTTCGAGGCCGACGTGGCCCTGCTCCTGGATGATGCAGAGGGGCTTCGTGTAGCCGAGCTCGGTGATCTTGTCGCCAGCGGCCTGGCCTGCAACCACTTCGTCCTGGCCGATGTAGGTGAAGGCACCGAACTCGAAGGCCTCCTTGCTGCCACCGTTGAAGGCGACCACGGGGATACCGGCGTCGACTGCGGCTTTGATGGAGTCTTCGAGCGCGTCGCCCTTGGCGATCGTGACGGCGATGCCGTCGACGCCCTGGTCGATCGCCTGCTGGATGAGCTGGGCCTGGTTCGGGGCCTGCGGGTCGGAGGAATAGAGCAGTTCGACGTTGTCCTTCGCCGCCGCGGTCTCGGCGCCCTTCCGAACGATGTCCCAGAAGGTGTCTCCCGGGGCGGCGTGCGTGATCATCGCGATCTTGATGGAGGGCGTGTCTGCGACGCCCGCGACCGCCGGGTCTTCGGCCGTTCCGGTGTCGCGTCCGCCTGCGGAGGAGCAGGCGGTGAGCGCGAAGACCGGCACCATTGCGAGTGCTGCCAGGCCGAACATGAGACGTTTCTTCTTCACGAAAACTCCTTTGAATGCCGTGATGACGCCAGTTGGACGCTCGACAGGACAGCCGCTGGGGGACGGCGTCTTGAGGAACCCACGTGTGCTCGCTCGGTCATCCTTGTCCGAGAGCAACGAGCACGTCACTGACTTGTCATGACAATAGCTCAACAGGTGTATTAAGCAAATACTTTTTTGTGACGCGTCCATCTCAGCTTCGTCACGACGCGAGAAGGTGGGCGGCAGCGGAGTGACCGCCCACCTGACGAGCAGAGGTGACTTCTACTCCACCGGCTCTTCACGCCCACTCGCGAGCGACCGCGTCGCGGCCTCCGCGATCGCCTGGGCCCGCAGCGCATCCCGCAGCGACGGCGACGGCGCGCGACCGTCCTCAAGTGCCGCGACGAACTCCGCGAGCGCGGCCGCATACGTGGGCTGCACGCGCTCGAACCAGCCGGCGTGCATCCCCGACCCGACGACGACGCCCTTGCCGTACCTCGCGACCTGACCTGCGGGGTGCCGCTTCGCCTCGACGAGCCCCTCCGAGCCGAACACCTCGATGCGCTCGTCGTAGCCGTACCCCGAGCGACGGATGCTGTCGATCTGCACGAGCGCACCGTTCGCGAGCCGCACGGTCGCGATCGAGGTGTCGACGTCGCCGTACTCGGCGACCCTCGGTTCGGCGAGTGCGCTGCCCGTCGCGTACACCGCGACGGCGTCGAGTCCCGTGATCCACGTCGCGAGGTCGAAGAAGTGCACCGTCTGGTCGCGCATCTGCCCGCCCGAGACCGCGATGTACTCGAGCGGTGGCATGGAGGGGCCGCGACTCGAGAGCTGCAGCAGCTCGACGGTGCCGATCTCCCCAGCATCCACGGTGCGCTTCAGCTCGGCGTAGTCGCGGTCGAAGCGTCGGTTGAAGTCGACCATGGCGGTGATGCCGGATTCCTCGACGTACTCGACCGTCTCGCGGGCGCGCTCCAGATCGAGATCGATGGGCTTCTCGCAGAGCGCCGCGATACCGGCATCGGCCGCGAGCCGCAGATGATCGGCGTGCTTGTTCGTGGACGACGCGATGAGCACCGCGTCGACCTCTGCCGCATCGAAGAGCTGCTCGAGCGAGGGCACCGCAGCGGCGCCGTGCGAGGCAGCCAGCCTCTCGGCTCTGGCCTGGTCGACGTCGTAGACGAATCGGAAGTCGACGTCCGGGTTGGCCGCGAGGCTCTGGGCGTGGACGGCGCCGATGAACCCGGCGCCGATGAGGGCGAAGCGCTGCATGTCACTTCCCTCCGGCTTCCCGGAGCTCGGCGTCAGCCGCAGCCACCTCGGCGTCGCGGTCGGCGACGCTCGCGGGCACGGTCCACGCTCCATCCGCCGCATGCGAGGCTGCGACGGCCTCGACGAACTGCACCCCAATGAGACCATCGATGCCCGTCGGGAACGACAGCTCGCGGACCGTCGAGCCTCGCGCGTCCCGGCGCGCCTCGAGCTCGTCGGCGAGGTCGCGGTAGAAGTTGCCGAACGCCTCGAGGAACCCCTCGGGGTGCCCGAGCCCGACCCTCGTGAGCCTGGCGGAATCCTCGGAGAGCGACGCGAGGCCGTGCGTGAAGATCGTCGTCGTCCCCTCCAGGTCCTGGAAGGTGAGGTGGTGCGGGTCCTCGTGCTGCCACTCGAGGCCACCCTCATCGCCGAACACCCGGATGCGCAGCCCGTGGTTGTGACCCGTCGCGGCCATGCTCGCCCAGAGACGGCCGGGGGTCTCGTCGGCGAGCCTGAGCGCGACCGTCGCGTTGTCGAAGACCCTGCGTCCCGGCACGAGCGTGTGCAGCTGGGCGGAGACCTGTTCGACCTCGAGGCCCGTGATGTAGCGGGCGAGGTGGTAGGCGTGCGTGCCGAGGTCCCCGACCACGCTCGGGAAGCCCGCGATGTCGGGGTCCGTGCGCCAGCTCGCCTGCTTGTGGCCGGTCAGCTCCAGCGGCGTCGCGGCCCATCCGGAGGCGTGCTCGACGTCGACGAAGGTGAGGCGCCCCAGGCGTCCGTCGCTGATCATTCGGGCGGCCTCGCGCGCCATCGGGTAGGCCGAGTAGCAATGGGGGACGGCGAGGATCGCTCCGCTCGCGGCCGCCAGCTCGACGAGCTCGCGCGCGGTCGCGGAGTCCTGCGTGAGCGGCTTCTCGCACACGACGTGGATGCCGCGCTCGAGGAACGCCTTCGCCACCTCGAAGTGGCTGTCGTTCGGCGTGGCGACGATGACGACGTCGACACCGCCCTCCCTCGTCGCCTCGACCTCCGCCATCTCCTGGTAGCTCGCATAGCTGCGTTCCGGAGCGACTCCGAGCGATGCGGCCACCTCGGCCGACTGCTCGCAGTCGCGGCCGAAGACCCCGGCGTCGAGGGAGTATCGGTCGTCCATCCGCATCCCGAATCGGTGCGTCTTGCCGATGTCGGCACCGGTGCCGCCACCGACCATTCCTGCGCTCAGCCGGCGCGCGTTCTGTCTGCTCATGTCACCCTCGGTGCTCGTCTGCTCTGCCTTGCCACTCTTGGACAAATATGGATCGATGCAAATAGTTCCACACGATGCCAAGAAAGGCCATACGCTGGTGACGACCAGATGCAGACCACGGAGGCGACCTCGTGAGCGAGACCCCGAAGTCCCCCGCGGCGCCAGTCACGATCCGTGACGTCGCCGAGCAGGCCGGCGTCTCCAAATCCCTCGTCTCGCTGGTCCTGCGCGACGCACCGCACGTGAGCGACGCGAGACGCCAGGCAGTGCTCGCTGCGATCGCCGAGCTCGGCTACCGGCCGAACGCGCACGCGCGAGGCCTCGCCCGCACCAAGACCAAGACCGTCGGCCTCATCGTCAACGACCTCCGCAACCCCTGGTTCGTCGAACTCCTCGAAGGGGTCTCCGCCACGCTCCACGCCTCCGGCTACGCGACCCTCCTCGCCGACAGCCGCACCGACCAGCGCGTCGGGCGCAGCTCGCTGCAGACCCTCACGCAGCAGGGCGTCGACGGCATCATCGTCATCGGCACCACCTCTGAGGCCGATGCCATCGCACGCATCGCCGACGACATCCCCACCGTGCTCGCCGGCACCCTCGACCCCGAGCTGCCCTCCATCGACGTCGTCACCAACGACGACGAGGCGGGCGCCCACCAGGTGACCCGCCACCTCCTCGACCTCGGCCACACCCGCATCGCGTACCTGCAGGGCCCGGGTCGCATCAGCCGACTGCGCGAGCAGGGGTTCCTGCGCGCCATGACGGAAGCAGGCGTCGCCTCGAGCGCCGTCGTCGACGCAGGTGGCATGAGCGAGGAGAGCGCGCATGCCGCAGCAGCTCGGCTCCTCAGCCACCCGGCCGCCGAACGCGTCACCGCGATCTTCGCCTTCAACGACGCCTCGGCCATCGGCGTGCTCTCGGTCGCCGACACCCTCGGCCTGCGCGTCCCCGCCGACCTCTCCGTCGCCGGCTACGACAACTCCCCGCTCGCGAAATTCCAGGTCGTCTCCCTCACGTCCGTCGACACCGGCAACTTCGCGATCGGCGTGCAGGCGGGCACGTTCCTGCTCGAGCGGATGCAGCATCCCGTGCAGCTCCAGCGGGTGCAGCGGGTCGTCACGAGTCTCGCGGTGCGCGGGTCGACGGGCAGCGCCCCGGCCTGAGCCGCGGAGCCATCGAGGCATCGGCATCGGCATCGGCATCGGCCCGGGCTCGCCGAGGCGCGGGGGCGCGGGGGCGCGGCCCTGCGGGATACTGGCCGGGTGACCCCGATCATTCGCGATGCCACCGTCGACGACATCCCCGCGATCACCGCGATCTACAACGAGGACGTGCTGACGACGACCGTCAACTGGAACGCCGAGACGGTCGACGACGACGACCGTCGCTCCTGGTTCGCGGGGCGAACCTCCGCCGGCCTGCCCGTGCTCGTCGCCGTCGATGAATCGGATGCGGTGCTCGGCTACGCGAGCTACGGCGACTTCCGCACCTTCTCCGGCTACCGGCATACGGTCGAGCACTCCGTCTACGTGCGCGGCGAGGCCCGAGGGCGCGGGCTCGGGAAGGCCCTCACGCTCGCGCTCATCGGCCGCGCCCGCGACGCTGGCAAGCACGTCATGGTGGCCGCCATCGACGCGGCGAACGTGACCTCGATCGGTCTGCACGAGCACCTCGGGTTCGTGCATGCGGGCCGCCTCGACCAGGTCGGCACGAAGTTCGGCCGCTGGCTCGACGTGGTCTTCCTGCAGCTCATCCTCGACGACGGCACACCGGCCGACGCCGGACGCGCCTAACTCCGGGCCAAGACGAAGCCCGGCCTGACCAACATCAGTGCAAAAACGGCCCCATCACGCACCCCGGAAGCGCTGAGCAGCGATTCTGCACTGAAGTTGGTCACGAGTGCGCCGACCTACTCGCGCCGAACCGCCAGCGCGGCGCTGTCCTGCTCCTCGACGACGGCACACCGGCCGACGCCGGACGCGCCTGACTCCGGGCCAAGACGAAGCCCGGCCTGACCAACATCAGTGCAAAAACTGCCCCATAACGCACCCCGGAAGCGCTGAGCAGCGATTCTGCACTGAAGCTGGTCACGAGAGCGCCGAACTGCTCGCGCCGGAGCGCCAGCGCGGCGCTGCCCCGCTACTCGACGACGACGCGGAACGCGGAGACGGCCGAGTCCACCGCACCGCGCACATGGCTCCCCGCCGCAGCCGAAGCGCGGAGGAAGTCGACGACCTCGAGCGTGATCTCCTCACCCGGGAGGACGTTCGGGATCCCTGGCGGGTAGGCGGCGAGCGAGTCGGCGGAGATGCGCCCGACCGCATCCGAGAACGACACCGTCTCGGCGTCGGCGAGGTACGCGGCGCGGGGGCGGATGCGCATGGCCCCTGGCCCCGGCATGGGTGGGATCGAGGGGGCCGAGTCGCCCGCCGCATCCGCGGACCGCGAGTCGGCGGCGGCGCCTGCCGCGATCTCGGCGAGCGCGTCGAGCAGGACGCGCGTATCCGGCGTCTTGCCGATGCCGATGACCGCGACGATGCAGCTGACGGTCGCCATCTCGACCATCACGCCGTATTCGCGGGCGAGCCGCAGCCGCACGGTGTGCCCGTCGAGGCCAGTCGCGCGGATGTCGAGCGGGATGCGGAAGGGGTCGATCGCGACGGTCGACGGGAAGCCCCCGAACTCGTCGGAGGCCACCGGGAACCGGCCGTCGGCACGAAACATCGCCCTGGCGGCGAGCACGGCAGCGTGCGACTCCTCGAGCAGGTCGCGGCGCTCGACGAGGTCACGACGGTCGAGGTCGAGCGATGCGAGCAGCAGGGAGCTCTCGCTCGTGGATGCGGTCATGCGGTGGGCGCGCTCGACGTGCGGCTCGAGGGCTCGCGCGATGGACCCGTGCCCGAGGTGGACAAGCGCGCTCTGCGAGAGCGAGGACGTGAGCTTGTGGGTGCTCGTCACGACGAGGTCGGCGCCGAGCCGAACCGGGGAGTCCGGAAGCTCGGGAAGGAAGCCGAAGTGGGCACCCCAGGCGGCGTCGACGATGAGCGCGGCGCCGGCCTCGTGCGCGACCTCGGCGATGCCGGCGACATCGGCGACCGCGCCGAAGTAGCTCGGGGACACGATGTAGATGGCCGCGACTTGGCCGCCGCCGGATGACTGCCGCTCGGCGAGCGCTTCGGCGACCGATTCAGGGGTGACGCCGTGGGCGATGCCGTGCTCGAGGTCGACCTCGGGCAGCACGAAGCTCGGCGAGGAGCCGCCGAGGATGATGCCGTCGACGAAGCTCGAGTGAGCGCTGCGCTGCATGAGCACGCCCTCGCCCAGCCCCCTGGCCGCGAGCGCGGCCATGCGGTTGCCCATCGAGGAGCCGCCGGTCAGGAACCAGGTCCTGGACGCACCCCACGCGTCGGCGGCGAGCCGCTCGGCCTGCTCGCGGGGCGAGCCGTCACCGAGGTCGATGCCGTCGAGCAGGGGCGTCACGTCGAGTTCGAGGACGCGCTCGCCGAAGTACTCGGCCTGCCCGAGGCCGAGGCCGCTGGCGTCGGCGCCGTGCCCCGGGACCAGGAAGGCCGTCGAGTCGCGGGCAGCGTGCATCGCGAGCGCCGCCGCGTAGGGGGCGCCGGCGGTCTCGCGACTCGCGCCGCTCGCCCCCATCGGACTCTGTCCCTGCACGTCCACGCTCGCATTCGCCGCGGCTCCGCCGAAGGCGCCCGCTGCGTCGTCGAGGGCGAATGTGGGGAACTCAGGTGCGTGCGTCATCCCCCTATCGTGGCACCCCGGGTTCCAAGAGAGAATGACAGGTTGCCGGGGTCGCTTCAGCCCTAGACTGAAGCTATGTATGATCGCCGATCCGCGGACCTCCCCGACTTCCGCGGACTCGCGGCGTTCGACGCGGTGCTCGCGGCAGGCTCCGTCTCAGCCGCGGCGACGACACTCGGTTGGAGCCACCCGACCGTCGACCACCACCTGAAGCGCCTCGAGCAGCAGGCGGGCACGAAGCTCCTCGAACGAGGCCCTCGGGGAAGCGTGCCGACCGCGGCCGGCACCGTGTTCGCACCTCGGGCGAGGCAGCTGCTCGAGGGCGGACGCCGGGCCTTCGCCGAGCTCGACGCCTGGCTCGACGATGAGCGACGCCTCGTCCGCTTCGGCATCTTCCCCACGCTCGGCGCCCTGGTCGTGCCCGGCATCCTGAGCCGCGCCGAACGGGAGCAGCTCAGCCTCGAGCTGACCCTCGACGAGTGCGAGCGCCTCGGCCGGCAGCTCGAGCAGGGGCGGCTCGACGCGGCGGTCCTGTTCCAGGCGTCGGACCTGCCGACGCCGCTGTCCCCCGAGATCACCACCACGCTCCTCTTCGCCGAGCCGCTCTTCCTCGCCGTGCCCCGCGAGCATCCGCTCGCGGCCGCCGAGCGCCGGCAGCCGGTCCGGGGATTCGGCGAGCTGCGCGACGACCGCTGGGCGTTCGGTGCCTCCGGTGGAGACACGCTCGACGAGGCGACCCGGGAACACTGCAGGAGGGCCGGGTTCGAAGCCAGCACCGGGATGCGCTCGGACGATTACCCCGCGATCCTCGGGATGATCGCCGCGGGGCAGCTCGTCGCCGTGGTCCCTGCCTCGGTGGCGAGCTGGCACGACGACGCGGTGGCATTCGTGCCCATCGATCCCGCGACGCTCACGCGTGAGGTGGTGCTCGCGACGCGCGAGGAGCCACCGGCCGGCCTGCGCGCAGCCATCACGGAAGCGCTTGCGGACCTCCACTCCCCCACGCCAGCTCCCTCCACCATCTCTGCCACCTGATGGCGTCATCGACGCGGCGCCGCGCGTCACGGTCGGAAACCTCCCGAGCGCACACCCTAGGCTCGCTTTGTTCTGACAAATGACGGAAGGCGAACAGTGACCAGCAACGTTCCTGCACTCGGGCTCAACGACGGCACCACGATCCCCGCGATCGGCTTCGGCACCTATCCCCACGCGGGCGAGGACTCGGCAGACCCCACTCGCGAGGCGCTTGCGCTCGGCTACCGCCTGCTCGACACCGCCATCAGCTACGACAACGAGGAAGCAGTCGGCCGCGGCATCCGGGCCTCCGAGGTGCCACGCTCCGAGATCGTCGTGACGAGCAAGATCCCCGGCCGCTTCCACGGCTACGACGAGACCCTGACGGGCTTCGACGAGTCGATCGCGCGCCTCGGCCTCGAGCAGCTCGACCTGCTCCTCATCCACTGGCCGCTGCCGCGCCTCGAGAAGTACGTCGACACCTGGCGTGCTCTGGTGCAGCTGCAGAAGGACGGTCGCGTGCGCTCCATCGGCGTCTCGAACTTCACACCGGAGCACCTCACGAGGATCGCAGACGCGACGGGTGTCACGCCCGCCGTCAACCAGGTCGAGCTGCACCCGTTCTTCCCGCAGGCCGCGCTCCGCGCGTTCCACGCCGAGCACGGCATCGTGACGGAGGCGTGGAGCCCGCTCGGTCGCGGTGAGCTGCTCGAGCACCCGGTCGTCGCCGAGATCGCCGCCGCGCACGAGGTGTCGCCAGCGCAGGCGATTCTCCGGTGGCACGTCGAGCTCGGCTCGGTGCCGATCCCGAAGTCACGGTCCACCGAGCGCCAGGCGAAGAACCTCGACATCTTCGGCTTCCAGCTCGACCAGGCCGAGGTGGATGCGCTCTCCGCCCTCGAGCGCGGACGCATCTGGGACCAGGACCCGGACACGCACGAGGAGTTCTAGAGCGGAGCCCGCGCCGGCACCTCTCGCCGGGAGCCCGACCCGGGGCCTCTCGGTGGCGCATCCTGCCACCGCTGGCCGACTTTCGGGACGAGCCGCGGCCTCGGGCGGCGTCCGGCGCCAGTTGCGCGCCCTCGTCACGCCAGTTGGCCAGCCCGAGGAGCGCGCCGGACCGCCGGACCGCCGAGACGGGTGTGGCCCGGTGCGGCTCATCTCAGGATGAGCGGCACCGGGCCACGATGCTGTTCGCCGGCGCGACGCGCGATGAACGCTAGAGCTGGCTGCCGCTGACCGCGAAGGTGTCGCAGGCGCCGGTGCCCTGCTCGTAGCCCGTGACGAACCAGTTCACGCGCTGCTCGCTCGTGCCGTGCGTGAACGACTCAGGGTTCACCTGGCCCTGCTGGCCCTGGATGTGGTCGTCGCCGACGGCGGATGCTGCCGACAGGGCGACATCCACCTGCTCGCGTGTCGGCGGCTCGAGGAGCGTGACGCCATCGGCGGTCTCGGTGGTCGCCGCGGCGCCCAGCCAGGAGCCGGCGAAGCAGTCGGCCTGCAGCTCGATGCGCACGCCGTCAGAGGTCGGCCCCGTGTCGGTGCGGTTCGTAGTGTCGAAGACACCCATCTGGTGCTGGATGTGGTGGCCCCACTCGTGCGCGACGACGTACATCTCCGCGAGCGGGCCCTCCTTGGCGCCCAGCTGCGAGGTGAGCAGCTGGAAGAACGACGTGTCGACGTACATGGACGAGTCGCCGGGGCAGTAGAACGGGCCGACCGCGTTGGACGCGGTACCGCAGGCCGAGCTCGTCTGGCCTTCGTAGAGGATGAACCCGGGCCGCTCGTACGTGACGCCGACGGCCGCGCTCTCGGTCTCCCAGAAGTCGGCGAGCGAGTTCTGCACGCCGACCATGCGGCACTCGATCTGCGCGTTCGCGTCAGCGCCGGTCTGGCAGGCCTCGAGGCCGGTGCCCTCGACCTGCTCCTGCGACTGCTGGCCCGTGTCGACGCCGCTGACGAGCCCCGTCAGGTCGACTCCGAGGAACTGCGAGGCGAGGAACGCCACGATGAGCAGGCCGATCGAACCGCCGCCGATCGCGGCGGTCTTGGCCCCCCGGCCGCGCTTCTGCACGCCGCTCGTGTCGAGCTTCGCGTTCTCGTTGAAAGTCATGCGCGCAATCTACTCCGCTGGGCGGCCGGTCGGGTCGATGATCGGCGAGCGTTCCCAAACCGAGGCCGAACGGCGAGCGGATGCACACGCCGACTGCATCCGCTCGCCCTCGTTCACGGCGCCCGTGTGATGCGGGTCACTCCAGGATGCCGACGACCTTGGTCTGCGTCATGTCCTCGTAGGCGAACCGGACGCCTTCGCGCCCCATGCTCCCGTACTTGGCACCACCGAACGGCATCGCGTCGAAGCGGTAGTCGGAGGAGTCGTTGACCATGACGGCTCCGGCGTCGAGTTCGCGAGTCGCTCGCATCGCCGTCGCGAGACTGCCCGTGAAGACCGCAGCGTGCAGCGCGTACTCGGGCTCGTTGGCGAGATCGACGGCCTCCTCGAAGGTGGAGAAGGCCTCGATGACGACGATCGGCGCGAAGGCCTCCTCCGCCCACAGGCATTGCTCGCGAGGGACGTCGGTGAGGACGGTCGGCGGGAAGATGTGCCCTTCGGCGCGACCGCCGAGAAGCAGCTCGGCCCCCGCGCGAACCGCGGCCTCGACCGCTTCCTCCGCCGATCGGGCGGCGGCGGCGCTGATCATCGGACCCACGTCGGTCGTCTCCTGCCTGGGGTCGCCGAAGGTGAGCTCGGAGGCGGCGGCGACGAACGCCGTTCGGAAGCGCCCGACGATCGATTCGTGCACGATGATGCGCTGCGTGCCGATGCAGTTCTGCCCCGCTGCCCAGAACGATCCAGAGACGCAGCGCCCGATGGCGGCCTCGAGGTCGGCGTCAGCGAAGACGAGCACGGGCGCGTTGCCTCCCAGCTCCATGGCGACCTTCTTGATGCCGGCGGAGGCGGCGATCGCCTCACCCGTCCGGAACCCTCCCGTGAAGGACACCATGCGGACCTCCCTGGCCGAGACGAGCGCCTGCGACAGGCGACGGTCGCCGTGCACGGTGGTGATCACCTCCGCTGGAAGGCCCGCTTCGACGAGGAGGTCGACGAGGAGCCTGGCGGTCAGCGGCGTGAGCTGCGATGGCTTGAGGATGATGGCGTTCCCCCCGGCGATGGCGGGGCCGATCTTGTGCGCGACGAGGTTGAGCGCGTCGTTGTACGGCGTGATGGCGACGATGATGCCGAGCGGCTCCCGTGTGAACCATCCCGTGCGGGTCTCCTCGCCTTCATATGCGTCGAACGGGATCACCTCGCCCGCGTTGCTGCGGGCCTGGGCAGCCGACAGCTTGAGGGTGTTCTGGCAGCGCGAGACCTCCTTGCGCGCCTGGCGGATGGTCTTCCCGGCCTCCGCGACGATGAGGTCGGCGACGGCTTCCGACCGGTCACGGAGGAGGTCGGCGGCGCGCTCGAGGACGCTCGCTCGCTCGTGCCGCGACAGGCACTTCGCGACGAGGCTGCCCGCCCGCGCTCGGGCCAGGATCTCGGGGAGATCTTCTGCGAGGTGCTGCCGGACCCCGCCGACGATGGCTCCATCGGCGGGGCTCGTGACGACGAGCTCCTCCCCCCGTGCTGCGAGCGCGCGGTGCTCCCTCGAGAGCGACGACAGGGCGGTCACAGCGTCGCCCCGAACAGCCCGACGAGCTCATCTTCGGGGGCGACGCGTCGCGATGCCGCCCTGTCGATGGCGACGAGGTCGGAGATGAGCGCGTATGCCGTCTCCACTCGGCCTGCTCCTGGCCCGGCCACGGTGACCTGACCGAGCAGGTCCGTCGTGAACGTCACGGCGTTGGTCGGGCCGGTGATGCCGGCGAGTGGATGCTCCGCGCTGAGCGCGACGGGCCGCACGCTCGCCTCCACCCCGCCCTCTGCGGTGCGCGTCGCCGAGCCGACGAGCTTCCACCTGAGACCCTGAGCCGCGGCTTCCACGATGTCCGCATCGGTGATGCCGGAGATCCCCTCCGTGACGACCTCGGTCGTCGGCACGTCGACGCCGAGGACCTGCTGCGCGAGGATGGCGACCTTGAGCCGCACATCCGACCCTTCGATGTCCGCGGTCGGGTCGGCTTCCGCGTACCCGAGCTGCTGCGCTTCAGCGATGGCGGCTTCGAGCGAGACGCCCGCCTCGCGGCGGCCGAGGACGTAGTTGCTCGTGCCGTTGAGGATGCCCTCGACGGAGTTCACGGTGAGCGCAGGGAGCATCTGCTGCGCGAACCGGAGGATCGGGGTTCCGCTGAGCACGGAGCCCTCGAACTCGAACGCCAGCCCTCGCGTCGCCGCGAGCGCACTGAGCGACGCGGCGTGGAGGGCAACCGGCCCCTTGTTCGTCGTCGTGACGTGCTTGCCGGATTCCAGTGCCCACCTGACGTGGGAGGCCGCAGGCTCTCCGTCGCTCGGGTTCGTGAAGGTGGCCTCGACGACGATGTCCGCCGTGCATCCCTGGATGACCTCTCGGTTGTTCGGTTCTGCCGATCCGCCTGGGAGGCCCCCGAAATCGGAGCCGCGGGGCAGTGCGAGGACATGTTCGAGGTCGATTCCGCCCGGCTGCACCAGCGATCCGAATGCGAGGTCGGTGATGGCGACGACTCTGAGGGTGAAGCCGAGCTGGGCGGTCAGGCGTGCAGCGTCGTTGCTGATGATCTCTGCGAGGGCTCGGCTGACGCCGCCGAACCCGATGAGGGCCAGATCGTAATTTCTCACGGTGTCTCCTTGTGTGTTCTAGGTGCCCTCAGCCTGGGTTGCAGTGGCGGCAGCGCGATGCTGTCTTTTCGCTGCTCGTGGCTGCCGTTCTGCTCGCTGCACTGCCCATGTGCCTGACGCGGGTTCGGACGCTTGCGTCGGCGCAGTTCGTCGGGATACTTGGGAATTACCTCTAGAGGATGCAATATAGGCATCAACGCGTGGCTATGTTGCACACTGCTCCTCGACCGCGACACAGAACTCAAAGGTGAGCCCATGTCCCCCTCAACGCACGAAGAGCTGCCCAACTCGCTCCCGCACACGACGTCGACCCAAGTGCCCCTGCGCAAGCTGCAGCGATCCATGGGCGCGCGTCACCTCGTCATGATCGCGCTCGGCGGAGTCATCGGCTCTGGCCTGTTCCTGAGCTCCGGCTACACCATCTCGCAGGCTGGCCCCCTCGGCGCCGTCCTCGCCTACGGCATCGGCGCCGTCGTCGTCTACCTCGTGATGACCTGCCTGGGCGAGCTGGCCGTCGCCTACCCGGTCTCGGGCGCCTTCCACATCTACGCGGCCCGGAGCATCAACCCGGCGACCGGTTTCACGACAGCATGGCTCTACTGGCTCTGCTGGGCCGTCGCCCTCGGCTCCGAGTTCACCGCCGCCGGGATCCTCATGCAGCGGTGGTTCCCGGGCGTCGACGTCTGGATCTGGTGCCTGGTGTTCGCCGCCGCGCTCTTCGGCATGAACGCCATCTCGGCGCGCGTGTTCGGGGAGTCGGAGTTCTGGTTCTCGATCGTCAAGGTCGCAGCCATCGTCGTGCTCATCATCCTCGGCGGCGCCGCCATCTTCGGCTTCGCCCCGTTCGGTGGCCCAGCCGCCGAGCACGGCCCCGTGTTCTTCACGAACTTCGAGACGCCGGATGGCCTCTTCCCGACCGGGATCTCCGGGGTGCTGGTGACCGCCCTCGCCGTCTTCTACGCCTTCAGCGGCTCCGAGCTGATCGGCGTCGCGGCCGGCGAGACGAAGGACCCGGCGAAGAACATCCCGCGTGCGCTCAAGTCGACGGTGCTGCGCCTCGTCATCTTCTTCATCGGCGCCATCACCGTCATCGCGGCCATCGTCCCGTACGAGGAGACCGGCGTGACCGACAGCCCGTTCGTGACCGTCTTCGAGTACATCGGCATCCCGTTCGCCGCCGACATCATGAACTTCGTCATCATCACGGCCCTGCTCTCCGCAGGCAACAGCGGACTCTTCTCCTGCGCGCGGATGCTCTTCTCCCTCGCCGAGGAGGGGCACGCCCCACGCGCCTTCACGAAGCTCACCCGGCGAGGCATCCCCCTCACAGCCCTCAGCGTCAGCATGCTCGGCGGGCTCGCCTCGCTCATCTCGAGCGTCATGGCGCCCGAGACGGTCTACCTCGTCCTCGTCTCCGTCGCAGGCTTCGCCGTCGTCGCCGTCTGGATGTCGATCGTCGCGTCCCAGTTCTTCCACAGGAGGAAGTTCGTCCGGGCCGGCGGCGACGTCAGCACCCTGGCCTACCGGACCCCGCTCTACCCGTTCGTCCCGATCCTCGCGTTCGCGCTCCTCAGCATCTCGATCGTCGCGATTGCGTTCGACCCGAACCAGATCGCCGCGCTGTACTTCGGCGTGCCCTTCGTCATCGCCTGCTACGTCGTCTTCTGGTGGCGGTACACGCGACGGGGCGCGAAACCGGCGCTCCTCGTCGACGAGGAAGCCGCCTCCACCCCAGCAGAAAAGCTGGACACACCGAGGAGCCACACGTCATGACCACCGCGATGACGGCGGAGCCGGTCTGGGTTGAGATCAACCTCGACGCCATCCACCACAACCTTCGGGAGATCAAGCGAGAGCTCGCCGGCAACAGCACGCTCTGCGTCGTGCTGAAGTCCGACGCCTACGGGCATGGCATCGATCTCGTCGGCCCCGTCGTCATCGCCCACGACATCGAGATGCTCGGCATCTCGAGGAACCGTGAAGCCGCCCAACTCCGCGCCCTTGGCTTCACGGGGCGTCTCCTGCGGCTGCGTTCAGCGCAGCCGCAGGAGATGCAGGCGGGCACCGCCTGGATGATCGAGGAATGGATCGGCGGCTTCCCCCACGCGACCGCCGCGTCGGCCGTCGCCGTCGCCTCTGGACAGAGCATCCCGGTGCACCTCTCCATCAACTCATCCGGGATCTCCCGTGACGGCGTCGACGCCTCCCGGGACGCGGGACTGGCGGAGCTGCGCGCGCTCGCCTCGCTCCCAGGCCTCGACGTGCGCGGCATCGCGACGCACTTTCCTCAAGAGGATGCGGACGACGTCCGGGCGGGCACGGCACGGTTCGTCGCCGAATCCGAGGTCATCCGCGCGAGTCTGGCGCAGCGAGGCGCGCGTTCGCCGATCGACCGGCACTGCGCCACCTCCTTCGCCGCGTTCACGGTCCCGGGATCGAGACTCGACCTCGTGCGGATCGGCGCGGCACTCTACGGCGACACGGCCGCCGACCCGAAGCGGTTCCGGACGGCGATGTCGCTCAAGTCGCGCGTCGCGGCCGTCAACGGCTACTCGCGCGGCGAGAGCGTCGGCTACAACCGCGCACATACGCTCGCAAGGGACTCCGTGCTCGCGACGGTTCCAGTGGGATACGGCGACGGCTACCCCCGCGACCTGAGCGGTCGAGCCGAAGTCCTCATCCGGGGCAAGCGCGCTCCCGTCATCGACCTGCTCGCCATGAACTGCCTCACCATCGACGTCACGGAGGTGCACGGCGTGTTCCCCGGTGACGAGGTGGTCCTGTACGGCCGACAGGGCGGTGAGGAAGTGACAGGCGCCGACCTGGAGCTCGCGCACGGGCACCTCGCCGCCGACCTCTACACGGCGTGGGGAAGAATGCTCCCGCGGAAGGCCACTGGCGTGCACGCCCTGGAGGGTGCCACGGCGCTAGGCTGAAACGTCACGACCACCGAGTTGCCCAGCAGCCCCAAGAGACGGGAGCCTCGCATGCACCAGCAATCGTCGCTCTCCCAGGGCCTGCAGCTGCTCGCCGCGGCGACGCAGCGCGAGGCGACGGGACGCAGCGCGTTCACTGTCTCGAGGCTGGCCGACCACACAGGGCTCGAGCGCAGCCGGGTGTCGCGACTCACTCAGGAGCTCGTCCAGCTGGGCATGCTCGAGAAGAACAGAGACCTCGCCTTCCGGCCAGGCCGCCGCCATTTCGAAGTGGCCGCAGCCCGCCAGATGCCGTGGCTCCGGGAGGCGCGTCGAGAGCTCCGTGGGCTCGTTTCCGCGTTCCAGGTGGATGCCCGCATCTCTGCGTCGCTCGGAGACAGGGCCTTGCTCCTCAGGTTCGAGTCGCCCGCGTCCGGCGCCAGCACCTCGGTCCGCCCGGGGATGGTGACGCCGATCTGGTGCACGGGAGCTGGCAGGGCGCTGCTCTGGGACGCGTCGACGGATGAGCTCCAGACGCTGCTCGGGAGCGCACAATTCGTCGGAGTCGGCGGCCCGAGAGCCCCCTACTCGGTCACGGAGCTCTCAGAACGACAGACTCGCGATCGCGCGACCGGACACATCGACGCGTTCGAGGAGTTCGAGCACGGGACCTCCGACCTGGCCGCTCCGATTCGCGGCGAAGAAGGGGCCATCGTCGGCGCCCTGAGCTGTGTGTCGCGGGCGCTCCCGGAGGCGACACAGCCGCGTCTCGTCGCGGCCATGGCGGCGGCGGCCGATCGCCTCAGCGCGCTCGCCGCTTCCTGAGCACCCCACGCGGATGCGCGGGGGAGCACGCGATGCTCAGTGCGCTGGAGCGGCGAGAATCGTGGACAGCGTCAGGGCGCAGTCCCGGGCGGCCGCACCCAGCTCTGCCGTCTTCGGACGCAGCTGTTCGCGTGTGCCGACGATCTGCACGGCGGCGACCACCTCACCGCGGAAGTCGTACACCGGCGCACCCACTGAGTACAGGCCGGGTTCGGCCTCCTCATCCACGATCGAGTAGCCGCGCTCGCGCGCAGCCGTGAGCCTCGCCAGGAACTCCTCCAGGCTGGCCGCGGCGTTCGGGCCCGCGGCCCGGAACTCGGTCGCGGCGAGCACCGCGGCGATCTCGTCGTCGGTGGCATCCCACAGCACCCCCTGCCCCGCGTCCGAGCAGAACGCGGGGTAGGGGCGCCCCAGCCATGACCCGATCATGCGCGCGGCCGTCGGGAGCGCCTCCACGATCGTCACCGTGCTGTCACCGCTCAGCACGCCGATGAAGCAGGCCTCGCGCGTCCTCTCGGCGAGCTCCTCGAGCAGCGTGAGTCCGTCGGTCTGGAGGCGACGATCGGTGAGCTCCTGAGCGGTGGCGTAGCCCCGCCAGCCGAGCTGGTAGCTCCGGTCCTCGAGCCTCGTGACCGCCCCTTCCTCCGTGAGGAACTTGAGCGTCCGAGACACCTGCGAGCGGTCACGCTCGAGCATCGCCGCGACCTGCGCGACGGTCGCTCGGTGCGGCGCCACGCGCGTGAGGTCGGCGAGGGTCGTGAGCACGCCCAGCGCACGCCCCATGCTCGAGTTGGAGTCCACGCGGCCAGCCTAGCGACGCTCAGTGGATGGCGAAGACGCGCGCCGGGAATCCGCTGCCGCCCAGGGGCTTGGGCCACGTCGCGACCACAGCCGCCCCCGCCGCTGGGACGCGGTCGAGGTGCGCCATGAGCTCGATCTGCCAGCGGTCCTGCTCCAGCAGATACCGCTCGAGGCTGAAGTCGCCCACCGAGGTCGCGGAGCCCGGGTCGGTGTCGGTCTGCTCGTGGCCGACCGCCGCGACATCACGCTGGGTGACCAGGAACGCCAGCACCTCGCGACTCCATCCAGGCACGTGGCTGACGCCGTCGGCGCTCGCGTTCGCCATGGCCGACGCGTCAGGCCACCGCGTGCTCCAGTCGGTGCGCAGCGCGACGAAGGATCGAGCGGGGATCCTCCCGTGCTCGCTCTCCCAGAGCTCGATGTCCTGCAGCGTCGGGGTCGCATCGGGGTCGGCTGCGGCACGCGCGCTGATATCGAGCACGACCAGCGGAAGGATCATCTCCGCGACGGGCAGCTCATCGAGGCTGCGTCCGCCCTGCGCGAAGTGCGAGGGCGGGTCGACGTGCGTGCCCCACTGGCCGATGATCGAGTACCGGTGGGCCGTGAAGCCATCGCCGCGGTCGAGGGAGAAGATCTCCGACCGCTCCTCGTCGGGGAATGCAGGGAAGCGCGGCTGGCCGGCATGGAAGGCGTGCGTGAGGTCCGTGAACGTGCGGCCGAGCATGGCCGAACGCAGCTGGGGCCACAGATCGCTGCGGGCGGCAGGAGGCTCGTCTCTGGCGCGCGAGACGAGCGTCACGCCCTCGGTGACCTCGATGACCGGAACCTCCCACGGATGGACCTCGACGATGCGCTCGAGGATCTCCGTGAGCCGGCGAGAGCCCAGCTCGCTCTCGACGTGGGTCGTCACGGCGAGCGTCGGTGAGATGGTGCGCTCTCCGGCGGATCCGAGCGTCGGCTGAGCCCCCGGGCCGACGGTGAAGCCCTCGAAGCCGATCGAGACCTCCGTCACCGTCTTGTAGTCGCCGAAGTCCCCGACCTCCGGGAACGACGAGAGGGCCTCTCTCAGGGGCCGAACGTCTGGGCTGTCTGCGAAGACCGCGGCGTTGCCAGCGACGACCTCGGCGAACGTCTCCGGCTGCACGGGCCAGTAGATCCGGATCCTGCTTCGAACCGTCGTGCTGAGAACCATGGTGTTCCTCTCCTGTGACGCGCCATCGCGTCATTCTCGTCCCGCGCCCATGCCATATAACCACGCGAGAGTGCTAATGTCACACTCAAAGAGGGAGCAGACAATGACGATGCGACCACGCGACGACATCGACGCGCAGCTGCTGCGCGAACTCACGAAGAACGCGCGAACCCCGCTGGTGACCCTCGGCAACAAGGTGCGGCTCTCCAGGAACGCCGTCAAGCAGCGCATCGAGCGACTCGAGCGCGACGGCGTCATCGAGGGCTACACGCTGGTTCGGGGACATGACGCCGGCAGCCAGGACACCCCGATCTCGGCGGTCCTGTTCGTGTACCGCTCCGACCGCATGCGCGGCTCCGACGTGCTCGCCGCCCTCGCGCAGGTCCCCGAGGTCACCAGATGCGACATCCTGACAGGCGACTACGACCTGTTCGTCCTGCTTGAAGCGCGATCGGTCGAGCGCATCAAAGAGGTCTGGGAGAGCATCGCCGCGATCCCCGGAGTCTCGGACACCGTCACGTCGCTCTCGCTCTCCACCGCCATCCGCCGCCCTCCCCCAGCACCTGCCGGACACACGCCGCCGCCCATCGCAGATGCGTGATGGGCGGCGGAAGGCCAGTCGGACGGGCGCTACGCGTCGATGCCGGCCGCTTCGAGCGCCGCGAGCAGCGTCGGCAGCCAGGCGAGCGCCGCGTCGCTCGCCGTCTGGCGCGAGCTGGCGTCGTGGCGACCGTACTCGCCGACGCGCTGCGCGCCGAGCTCCGTCATGAGCCGGTCGATGTGCTCGCTCCCCTGGCTGTAGGTGTCCGAGTAGGTGGTGTCGCCCATCCCGAACATGCCGTAGCGGTACCCGTCGAGCGCGGGACGGATCGCGTCGAGCTCCTCCCAGAAGGGCAGTGCCCCGCTCGGGAGCTCTCCGTCGCCGTGCGTCGAGCAGACGAAGAGGTAGAAGGTGCCTTCCTCGAGCTCTTCCGGCTCGAAGACGGACATGTCCTCGACCGTGACGTCGCGGTCCGGCATGGCGTCGGCGAGGTCGCCGGCCACGAGCTCGGCGTTGCCCGACTCGGTGCCGTAGAGGATGACAATGCTCATGTACTGCTCCTAGGTGTTGCTTGCGGGGTGGGGGTCTTGGACACTCGCACGACCGGCCTCGGCGTGCGCGTCGGAGGAGTCGGCCTCGGCTCGGCCGCGTGCGATGCGCAGCAGCGTCTCGGTGTTCTGCTCTTTCGCTCGCACGCGCCCCGGCCCAGCCTGGCGCTGCTCGTGCTCGTCGATCGTGCTCCACTCGGCGAAGCTCACAGCGCTCTCGTCGAGCCGCTCGAGCAGTGCGGCCCGCTCATCGTGCGGTTCATGCGCCGCGGATGCGAGCCACGCGTCGACCTCTCGCGCGACCGTCTGGCCCTCGGCGCGGCTCTCGGCGATGGTGCCCTTGGGGCCCCGTCTCGCCCAGCCCGCCGCGAAGACATCGTCCTCGTGACCGAGGAGCGCGTGCAGGAGGTGTGCGTCGCCGCGGTGGAAGCCGACGGCCGTGATGACGGAGTCGACGTCGATGGATGCGGGCTCGGCGCTCGTCGAGGCGGCGAGCGCCTCGGACGCGCCCGGTCCGGCGAGCGACAGGCGGAGGATCTCGCCGTCCTGCGCGAGCGCCACCGGCGCGACGCCGAGTCGAAGACGGACCGTGACCCGCGGGTTCTCCGGCTGCGGTCGGTCCAGGAGGCCTGCCAGGGCGACGGCCTGTGCGGACCGAGTCGACGTGTCCGCCAGAGAGCTGTCGTCGACGCCGAAGGCCTCGACGCGGACATCGTCGATGCGCCCGAGCTCGGCGAGCAGCGACGGCGTGAACTTGGCGTCGTCGATGCCTGCCCGCCCGAGCACCTCGATGACCCGCAGCCCGCCAGCTGCGGCGTCGAGCAGGGGCGAGTGCACGTCAGAGCCCTCGAAGTCGGTCTCGTGCTTGGCGAGCAGGCGCACGACGTCGATCGCGACGTTGCCGTTCCCGACGACCGCGACCCGACTCCCCAGCTGCGGGAGCGAGATCTCGTCGCCGGGATGCTGGTTGAGGATGCGCATGAACCGACCAGCGCCGATGACCCGCTCGTCGTCGAAGCCGGGAAGCGGCAGCTCCGCATCGGCGTGGAGCCCCGTGGCGACGACCGTCGCGTCGAACGCGCTGCGAACGGCATCGAACTCGACGTCCCGCCCCACCTCGACGTTACCGAGGAAGCGCACACCCGAGCGGGTGAACAGGCGATCGAACTGCCGAGTCACGGCCTTCGTGCCGACGTGGTCCGGGGCGACGCCGTAGCGAATGAGCCCATACGGCACGGGCAGTCGCTCGAACATGACGATCTCGACGTCGCGGCGCAGCTTGAGCAGCGCCTGCGCCGTGTAGCAGGCCGACGGGCCGCTGCCGATGATCGCGACGGCACGTCGGGGTTCAACGGTCATGCGGTGATGCTCTCCTCGACTCACGGGGCGCGGGAAACGCTCCGCCGAGTATCGCACCTCGACCCAGGCCGCCGCTTCAGGTTGGCGGCCGGCCGGGGCTCGGCGCGCGAGCGTCAGGCGTTGGCGCCCGCCTTCTGCTGCTTGAGCTTCTCCTCAGCGCGCATCGCCTTCTCTTCCACCGGGGCAGTGCCCGACTCCCGCTGCGCGCGCATGTAGGCGCGGGCTTCGTCTTGCCGCTCGCGCTCAGCGCCGGAGGCGATGGAGGCGCGGATGTGCTCCGGCCCGTAGCCGAAGGCATCGACGAGGTCAGCGGCATGCGGGCGCAGGCGCGCGATGAGGCGCTCCCTGTAGGCGGAGACGGCCTGAGCGCGTGGCACGGAGAGTCGACCCGACATGAGGTACCAGGCGAGGTTCTCCTCGATGAGGCCCAGACCGAAGAGATCGCGCAGCCACGTGAGCACCTGGCGGGTCTTGCCTTCCGGCATGGTGGTGATCGCGTCGGTGAACGCCTCCCACTGCAGGAGCTGGCCGTGCGCGCGGGCCGCTTCGATGAGCGTTGGCTGGTTGCGGTTGAAGAGCGCTGCCGCCTCGGCCTTGGACAGCTTCTTGGCGTTGCGCAGCTTGGCCGCGATCTCGGAGACGAGGGTCTCGACGCGCGCCGTCAGCAGCTCGTGCTGCGTGGCCGGCTGGCGCAGCCAGCCGACGGACCGCGCGCGGCTGCCGCGGTCGAGGACGATCTGGCCGATGCCCCGGAGCCCGGAGCCCGAGTAGACGCGCTCGGCGGTCTGCTCGGCGATGATGCGCGTCACCTGCCCTCGGTCCGCACCCTTGAACTGCTCGGCGTAATCGCTGAGGAGGCGCTTGCCGACAAGCTGCAGCAGCACGTGGTTATCGCCCTCGAAGGTCGTGTAGATGTCGAGGTCGTGGCGCAGCTGCGCGACGCGGTTCTCGGCGAGGAAGCCGGCACCGCCGCAGGCCTCGCGGGCCTCCTGGAGGGTGTCGATGCCGTGCCAGGTCGAGAGGGGCTTGAGCGCCGCCGCGAGGGTCTCGAGGTCTTCCCGGTTCTCGGGGGTGTCGAGCTCGCCGGAGAAGACGCCGTGGAACTGCTTGAGGAGGTTCTCGTGCGCGAAGCTGAGCGCATACGTCGTCGCGAGACGCGGGATGAGCCGCTTCTGGTGCATGCCGTAGTCGAGCAGCACCGTCTCCTCGCCATCGCCGCCCGCGAACTGCCTGCGCTCGTTCGCGTAGGTGACCGCGATCTTGAGCGCGACCTTCGAGGCGGCCACCGAGGCGCCATCGAGCGAGACGCGCCCCTGCACGAGCGTGCCGAGCATCGTGAAGAAGCGACGCCCAGGGCTCTCGATCGGCGAGCTGTACGTGCCGTCCTCGGCCACGTCACCGTAGCGGTTGAGGAGATTGCGCCGAGGCACCCGCACCTCGGTGAAGTGCAGTCGGCCGTTGTCGATGCCGTTGAGGCCGCCCTTGACGCCGTCGTCCTCGCCACCGACGCCGGGCAGGAAGCCGCCGTCGTCGTCGCGGATGGGCACGTAGAAGGCGTGCACGCCGTGCTTGACGTTCTTCGTGATGAGCTGCGCGAAGACGACCGCGGCCTTGCCGTGCAGCGCCGCGTTGCCGAGGTAGTCCTTCCAGGCCCCGCGGAACGGGGTGTTGATGACCCACTCCTGCGTGCCCTCGTCGTAGCTCGCGGTCGTTCCGATCGAGGCGACATCCGAGCCGTGGCCCGTCTCGGTCATGGCGTAGACGCCCGGCACCTCGAGGCTCATGATGCCGGGAAGGAACGTGTCGTGGTGGTACTCGGTGCCCAGGTGCATGACGGCTGAGCCGAACAGGCCCCACTGGACGCCCGCCTTGATCTGCAGGCTCGGGTCGGCCACCACGAGCTCCTCGAACGCGGCGATGTTGCCGCCGTGGTTCTCGCCGCCGCCGAGCCGCTTCGGGAAGGCCAGGTTGACGGCCCCCTCCTCGACCAGGATGCGCAGCTGGCCCATGACGCGGTCACGATGCTCGGGCATGGCCAGGGCCGGATCGCGCCAGAGCTCGGGCCGGGCCGAGTTCGCTCGCGCGCGCAGCCGCTCCTCCGGCCAGGTGCCGAGCAGCTGCTGCGACAGCCAGCCGACATCGATGCGGCTCTGCTCGAGAGCGACAGGCTCGTCGAGTTCCGGATCGTTGATGCTGATGTCAGACACGGATGCTCCTTTGCAACGTTCGGGGGTGCATCCACGCTAAGACGGGCCACCGACACGCGCCATTTCCCAGTGGGAGGGCACGAGAATCACGCGCCACTCGAGCCCCCGAATTGCACACTTCATACAACTCAGCGGGCCAAGCGTTAGCTTGACCCGCCAGAGATGTCGGTGAAACCGGTGCGATTCAGACCGCGGCTACCCCTTGAGGGCGTCGCTGAGCTTCACGCGCCCACCGATGCGCAGGATCGAGTTCTCGTAGATCCGGGCACCGATCATGATCGACACGGCGCTCGTCGCGATGAGGATCACGAGCGCCAGGATCGGCTCCCACCACTCAGCCTGGCCGAGCACCACCCGGAGCGGCATCGCGATGGTCGCCGAGAAGGGGATGTAGCTGAGGATCGTCATGAGCAGTGCGTTGCTGTTGAACAGGATCACGAGCATGTACGGGATGAGCATGAGCATCATGAGCGGTGTCGTGACGCTGCCCACCTCCTCCTGCCTCGAGACCATCGCGGAGGCGCCGGCGTAGAGGGTCGCGATGAGCACGAATCCGAACACGAACAGCACGAGGAACCAGATGAAGCCGGGCCCGATGAGCGAGAACAGCGCTCCCTGCCCCGTCGCGGCGAGCGCTATCGCCGCAGCCGCCAGGATCGCGGCGACCTGGATGAGCGCGAGCACGCTGTTGCCGATGACCTTGCCCGCCATGATGACGCGGGGCGTGACCGTCGAGAGAAGGATCTCCACGATGCGCGACTGCTTCTCCTCGACGACGCTCTGCGCGATCGTGTAGGCGTAGCCCATGGCGGCCATGAAGTAGAGCACACCGAACGCGACGGCCATGATGTAGCCGAGCGCGGGGTTCACCTCGGGCGCCTGCAGCGAGAACGATGCCGGCACCTGGGCGAGCGCCATGGAGTCCTCGGTCGGAACGCCGTCGAGGCCGACGAGCACGAAGGCCCCGTCGCCGAGGTCGCCTGCCGGCTGCCCGTCGCCCGTGAAGAGCTCGAGGCTGCGCGCATCCGTCGGCGTCAGCACCGCGTACTCGACGTCGCCGTCCGTCACGAGTCGGGCCGCCTCCTCAGCGGATGCGACCTCCGTCGTCTCGAGTCCGGCAGCTGCGGCGACGGACTGCGTTCCCGAGACGGTCGCCACCTTGGTCGCGCCGCCCCCGATGGCGTCGCCGAAGAGCGCGACGGCGACGATGCCGCCCGCGACGAGCAGCAGCGTGACGAGGAACGAGATCTGCTGGGCGCGCGAGCGTGCCTGCACGAGGATCTCGCGCTTCGCGATGAGCTGGATGCCCTTCGCCGAGCTCAGACCGAACTGTCGCGGCGGCGTGGAGACGCCCCGCTTCGGAGCCCTGGTGTCCTGTGTTGTTGTCATGCGACGACCTCCCGGTAGATGTCGGAGAGCTTCACGATGTGGCGGCCGAAGCCGAAGACGGGGCCCCGGTCGAGTGCGGTGCGGAGAATGCGCTGCGCGGTCTCGCCGGAGTCGGCGACGAAGATCGCGTCGCCTCGGTCGAACTCGAGCACCGTGATGCCCGGCTCGTCGCGCAGCCAGCCGGCGTCGCCAGCAAGCGAGATGCGGTGCATGCCCTCGGAATGCCGCTCCTGCAGCTCGTTCCGGTCGCCGCTCGCCCTGATGGCGCCGCCCGAGATGATGACGAGGTTGTCGCTGAGTCGCTCCACGACGTCGAGTTGGTGGCTCGAGAAGAGCACGGGCACACCGCGAGCAGCGAACCCCTGCAGCGTCTCGAGGACAACCTCGACGGCGAGCGGGTCGAGTCCTGAGAACGGCTCGTCGAGGATGAGGATCTCGGGCTCATGCGCGAGGGACGCCGCGATCTGCGCGCGCTGCTGGTTGCCCAGGGAGAGGTCTTCGACGTTGTCGCCCGCCCGCTCCGTGAGGCCCAGATCCTCCAGGAAGCGGTCTGCGTTGCTCGCCGCTTCCCTGGCGCTGAGGCCGTGCAGCTCGGCGAAGTACGTGACCTGCTCCTTGACCTTCATCTTCGGGTAGAGTCCGCGCTCCTCTGGCATGTACCCGAAGCGGGCACGGTCGGTGACGGCGACGGGCCTGCCGCTGATCGTGACGACGCCCGAGTCCGGCTTGACGACGCCGAGGATCGTGCGCATGGTCGTGGTCTTCCCCGCCCCGTTGCCGCCGACGAAGCCCGTGAGCTTGCCAGGCTCGACCGTGAAGCTCACGTCGTCGAGCACCTTGCGGTCTCCGTAGGTCTTGGAGATGTTCTGGATCTCGAGCATCACCCCTCCTGTCTCGCGCGACGTCCGCCGCACCGTCTCTGCGCCCGTCCACCTCTGGGCCTGATGGAAACGCTACGGAGATCGGTCAGAGGAGGGATCGGCCGCGCGACGGAACTGCCCTCGCTCGGCGTTCATCCGCTCGGGTGAGGAGGTGCCGACCACGACGGAACCGCCGGGCCCGGCTGTGCGATGCCACGCACCCGGCCGCGCGCACCCGGCCGCTACTCGACGGGGGCGACGACGCCCACGTTGTAGGCGAAGATCACGGCGTGGATGCGGTCGCGCACGCCGATCTTCGCGAGCAGGTTCGAGACGTGCGTCTTCACGGTCGCCTCGGACACGAAGAGCCGCTGCGCGATGTCCGCGTTGCTGAGGCCCTCCGCGATGAGGGCGAGCACCTCCCCCTCCCGGTCGGTGAGGCTCGCGAGAGCGGGATGCTCGGCGGCGGACTGCGAGACTGGCACGGCCTGGAGCGCGTCGCCCGGTTGGGACGGCGCACCCTCCGCGGGGTCCTGCAGCATGCCGGCGATCACGCCGCGGGTCACCTGGGGATCGAGCAGCGCGTCACCGGAGTGCACGACCCGCACCGCCTCCACCAGGGTCTCCGGCGGGGAGTTCTTGAGCACGAAGCCGCTGGCCCCCGCGCGAAGCGAGTCGCGGACGGCAGCCTCGTCGCGGAAGGTCGTCAGCATGAGCACTCGCGGCACGGACCCCTTGAGCTGCGTGATCTCGCGGGTCGCTGCGATGCCGTCGAGGACCGGCATCTGCACGTCCATGCAGACGAGGTCGGGGCGGAGCTCGGCGACGACGGAGACGGCTTCGCGGCCGTCGGTCGCCTCGCCGACGACGACGATGTCGGGTTCCGACTCGAGAATGAGCTTGAACCCCATGCGGACGAGCTGGTGATCGTCGACCAGCACTACGCGGATCTTCTCAGACACTTGGCCTCCTTTGGCACCCGCCGGAGCGGTGTCGTTCTCGTGACCGTATCGGGGCGAGGTTACCGGGAGCTTGCCGATCGGTGCTGGGACACGGTCGCATGCCGTCAGCTCTGCCGCTCGTAGGGGACGCGGAGGAGCACTCGGAAGCCGCCACCGCCCCGCGTGCTCGTCGAGAGGTCGCCGCCAGCGGCCCTGGCACGCTCTCGCATGCCCACGAGGCCAAGGCCGCCGGAGCCGTTCGCGCGCTTCGACGCCGCGGCATGCGCGAGGGAGGCTGGCCCGTCGTCGGTCACGTCGAGCTCGACGCCGCGCTCGAGGTAGCGGAGTCGCACATCTGCCGGGGCATCGGGGCCCGCGTGCTTCCGCGTGTTCGTGAGGGATTCCTGCAGCACCCGGTAGACGGCGATGCCCGTCAGGGGTGACACCGGCCGAGGCTCGCCGAGGGTGCTGAACTCCACCCGCATGCCGGCCCCGCGCAGCTCCTCGATGAGCGCTGGCACCTGCTCGATCGTGTGCGTCGAGGGGGCGGATGCGCCGGATTGCGCTCCGGAGGCACCGTCGTTCTCGCGCTGGCCGCCGTCTGCGGACTCGGCATCCGCGTCAGCGTCTGCGCTGCGCAGCGTCGTCAGCAGCGAGTGCAGCTCGTCGATCGCGACTCGAGCGCTCTGCTCGACGCCGAGGAGCGCCTGCTGGGACTTCTCCGGCGAGGTCTCCGCCGTCCGGCGCGCGGCGGCTGCCTGCAGGCCCATGAGCGAGACGTGGTGTGCGACCACGTCGTGGAGCTCCCGCGCGATGCGGACGCGGTCGAGGCGGATGGCCTGCTCCTCGACGAGGCGACGCTCGTCGGCAAGCGCCGCCGTGTACTCCTCGAGCTCGCGCGTGCGCTCCTCGAGCGCCGCCCGCTGGCCAGCCCTCCTGAAGTCGGAGTTCCCGAACCAGAACGCGCCGATGAAGTACAGCACGTTGATGAGCAGGGTGTAGGCGCCGAAGACGCTCGTGATCCAGTTCTCGCTGTCGCTCCCGTCCGAGAACGTGAACACGAGCGTGGCGCGTGTGAGGGAGTCGACGAGCGCCCACACGATCATGCCGATCGTGATCCCGATGCGGAGCAGCGTCACCAGGGCACGCTGGTTGCTCCACGCTCCCGCGGTGAAGAGCACCAGGAAGTAGCCGATCTGGGTGACGATCGTGTCGAGGTACGTGAAGGCGAATGCCGAGACGAACGCAACCGTGCAGAGCACGAGCATCCACAACGGGAAGCGGCGCCGAAGCGCGATGGCGACCCCGTACATGGCGGGCACGACGAACATGCCGACCAGCGCCGAGGCGGGGTCGGAGTCGTGGAGGATCGCGCCGACCTCTGCCGGATCTGCGCCCTTGCGCAGCTCGAGCACGGCCCAGTTCGAGAAGGCCATGAGCGCGACGGCGACCAGCGCCACGACGATGTCGGTGCGCAGTGCGCGAGGCGACGGCCCCGGACGCTTCCAGTCGGCGGGATGCTCGGCATCGATGCCCTGCAGCCGTTGCCACAGCTCGCTGCCACGTGCTGACGAGATCATGTGGCCAAGCGTAGGCGGGGGCTCCGACATTCGGCGCGCGAGCGCATCAGTCGAGGAGCCCCGTCGGCTCGGCTGGGAGGCGGCGCCACGCGGCGTGCAGCCAGATCGCGCCGACGACGCCCGTGCCGAGCCCCACGATCAGCTGCACCGCGCCCGTCGGGCTCGCACCGGTGATGGCGAGCACTCCGGTGAGGAGCAGGCCCGTGACGGCAAGGACCGACAGGATGCTGCCAGCCGTGCGGGCACCCTCCGCCCGCTTCCGCCTGGGCGAGCCGAGCACCTTCCAGATCGCACCGTAGCCGACCACGACGACGACGAGCATGACCACGAAGCTCAGCACGCTCGCCGAGCGGAACTCGGCCTCCTGCTGCCAGTTGGCAAACGCGCCGGCTGCGATCATCACGGCGAGCAGGATCGTGAGCTTGCGCAGCCTCGAGACCCGGGACGGCGTGAGCGCGCGCTCTGGCTCAGCGTCGCGCGCGACGTCGTAGCCCGGGCGTGGTTCTTCGAACGGGGTGGAGTCAGGCATGACCCAAGCCTCCCACGTCGAGCCCCCGAGGCCGTCTCCGTCCCGTCACAGAACGGATTCGAACACCTGGATGCGCGTCCAGCTTCGCCAGCGATCGACGTGAGCTGAGCGCCCTCGCTGCCCCGCTGAGCTCAGGCGTCGAGGCTCGGCGCTGCTCCGGTGGTCCGCGTGCGGAGCCTCCGCGCACGCTGCACGAGCACGTCGTCCTCGGTGCCTGCACCCGCGAGCGCCTGGAGCGCACCGGCGAGAGCATCAGCCCCGACCTCGTTCGCAGCCGCGTCGTCGGCGATGAGCTCGATGAGCAGCGACGTCGCACGGGACAGGTTCTTCGCGCCGGCGTACCGCGGCAGGCAGGCCTCGTTGACCTCCGCGAGGCGCTGCGCGAGCGCGTGGAAGCGCATCAGATGGCAGCGCTCGTGCGCCACGACGGCCTCGAGCTGGTCCCGCGTCAGCAGCTCCACGAGTCCGCTCGACACGATGACGACCGGCGCGCGCCCCGCGGCCGCGAGGGCGTGGGGCACTGGCGAGTCGACGAAGCGCACGAGCGCTCCGCCGATTCGCTCGTCCCGGTAGGACAGCACGCGCGCGGCGTCTCGGAGCTCGTCGTTCGCCCGACGTCCGTCCGCGAAGGCGCGACCGGACCGGCGAGTCACGATGAAGCCCCAGCCGAACATCGCGATCAGGCCGGCGCTCGCGAAGACGGAGGCGAGCGCGATCTCGAATCCGCTCAGCCAGCTTCCCTTATCGTGCTCCCAGGTGAGCACCGCGACGACCGAGAGGGCGACGGCCGCGAGCAGGGCGAGCGACCCGCCGACGACTGCCCCGTGCCAGAGGCCGAGGGCGAGCTGCGGGTGTCGCACCTGCCAGGTGCCTCGCGTCAGCAACGAGGGCGCGGCGAGCATCGTGAACACCGCGAACGCGAGGCACACGAGGGCCGGGATGATCCACATCGGAGATCACTCGCGCTCGGGCAGCAAGCCCGAACGCCCTCTCGGAGCCATGGTGAATGCCAGTCCGGCTCCGGCTAGCCCGCCGTGGCGGCCTCGGAGGCCGCGGCAGGCGCGTGCTGGAGGGCGGCACGCAGCAGGTCGGCGTCGCGGGCGTCGAGGTTGCCGGCGAATTTCAGCAGTGCGGCCTCGCGGCCGTCGATCGTCTTGAGGGCGTTCAGCATGGCCCGGGAGGCGTGCTCTGCCTCGCTCTGCGTGGCGGCGAAGCGGATGCCCCGCTGCTCGTGGCCGACACGGGTGACATCGCCCTTGGCCCTGAGCCGGTCGAGGGCGGTGAGGATCGTCGTGGAGGCGGGAACCCGGCCCGGGAAGCGGTCCTGGATCTCGCGCGCGGTGAGGGGCTCCGCCGCTGCCCAGAGGAGCCGCAGCACGACGAGTTCGAGCTCACCCCGCGCTCGAGTGCGAGTTCCTGGCATTGTGCTGCTCCAATTCTTGTCGCGGTGGCGCCCTGGGGAACGTCACCCAGGCATCCGCGAATCTCCAGGCTATCAAGCCCGGAGGGCTGTCGCGCGACTCGCTCTACATTTTGTAGACTTGGGTCAGCCCGTGACCCCAGCGGGACCGTATCCCGCTGAGGGAAGGCGTGGAGCCCAATGAGAACCGTCAGCACTCGTCTGCTCATGAGCTGTGCCGCGATCGGCGTCGCGGGCGGCGTGGTGTTCACCGTCAACGCCTACATCGGCGGCGCGGTCTCGAACCTGCTCCCCCTGGTCTACGGGCTCACGATCGGCCTCTACTTCATTCCGGGCGCCCTAGCCCAGGCGCTCTTTCGTCGGCCCTGGGTCGGCCTCATCACCTCTGCCCTCGCCGGGCTCGTCGCGAGCCCGTTCCAGCCGATCGCCTTCGGGGCGTTCCTCATCGGCGTCGGCATCGGCGTCCTGCAGGAGCTGCCGTTCCTCATCACCAGGTATCGGCGCTGGCATGCGTGGCTGTTCCTCGCTGGTGCGGCCTTCGCCGGCCTCATCATGACCGCGGCGGCATTCCGCATCCTCGGTGGCGGCGAGTACGACGTGCTCGGCACGGTGCTCCTCATCGGCAGCTTCTTCATCTCGCCCCCGCTCTGCACCATGCTCGCGGTGTGGCTCGCGAAGCAGCTCGAACGAGCGGGCATCGGCCGCGACCTGCGCCTCGCCGAAGACCGCAGAGCAGCCAGGTGACGACCCCGCTGCTGCGAGTCGAGCACCTCTCCGTCACCCACTTCGACGCTGCGGCCGCGCGCCCCCACGACGTCTCGTTCTCGATCTCGCGCGGCGAGGCCGTCCTGCTGCTCGGCCCCTCCGGCTGTGGGAAGTCGACCCTCGCGAGGGCACTCAACGGGCTCATCCCCCAGTCCCTCGGAGCCGAGGTGACCGGGCGCGTCCTGCTCGCCGAAGCGGAGCCAGATCCCAAGCCAGCTCCTCCCCCTGCGTCGGACCCGAGCGCCGACTCCGAACCTGGCTCGGGGTGGCACGATGTCGCCGAGCTCGGCGTCGCGGCCGCCAGCCAGCAGGTCGCCATGGTGTTCCAGGATGCGGACGCCCAGATCGTCACCGGGCAGGTCTTCGACGAGGTCGCCTTCGGCCCGGAGAACCTGCGACTGCCCGTCCCGGACATCGAGGAGCGCGTCGAGCGGGCGCTCCGCCAGCTCGGCCTCTGGGACCGCCGCGAGGACTCCCCCGACATCCTGTCCGGCGGAGGACGGCAACGGCTGGCCATCGCGAGCGCCCTCGCCATGGGCTCGCCCCTGCTTGTCCTCGACGAGCCGACCGCGAACCTCGACCAGGCCGCGAAGCACTCCATCTACCTCGCCCTCGGTGAGCTCGTGCGTGCGGGCACGCACGGCCTGCTGCTCATCGAGCACGACCTCGACGAGGCCCTGACCATCGCGACGCGCGTCATCGTCCTCGACACCAAGGGGCGACTCGCGTTCGACGGCACACCACGCGAGGTCTTCGGGCAGAACGCCGCGCGGCTGCGCGAGCTCGGCGTGTGGTTCCCGGTCGCACACGAAGCCGCGGCGTGCTTCACGGCGGCGGGCTGGGATCTCGGCCCCGGCCCATTGCCCCTGCTCGGCAGCGAGCTCGCGCGGCGTCTCGAGCGGGTGGATCGCGCGTCGCTGCCCGCCTCCGGCGACAGCGACGCGCGTCGGCGCGCGCTGGCGACTCCTGCGGAGCCTGAAGCGGGTGCCGCAGCCAGAGAGCTGCAACGGCAGTCGGGCGACCTGCCGAGCTCGAGCCTGGCCGGGAAGCGCACTCCCGGGGAGCCAGCTCCCCGGCTCGAAACCCGTGCGCTCACGGTCACGCGGGGCCGCACACGCGTACTCGGCCCCGTCTCCCTGAGCATCCCACCAGGCTCGATCACGGCCGTCGTCGGCCACAACGGAGCAGGCAAGTCGACCCTGCTCCAGGCGCTCGCCGGAGTCCGCCGGGCACCGCGCGGCACGGTCCTCCTCGACGGTCAGGACACGGCTCGCATGCGGGCGGGCGCGCTGCGCAAGCGCATCGGCTACGTCTTCCAGAACCCGGAGCACCAGTTCCTCACCCACACGGCGCGCGAGGAGCTCGCCTTCGAGGTCGAGCGCGGGGCGGCGGATGCCAGGTCCCGCGTCGACGACATGCTCGAGCGCTTCGGCCTCGCCGAGCACGCGGCACGGCACCCCTTCCTCCTCTCCGGTGGACAGAAGCGAAGGCTCACGGTGGCCGCCGCACTCCTCGACGGTGCCGACGTGCTTGTGCTCGATGAGCCGACGTTCGGACAGGACCGGGCGCGGGCGGAAGAGCTCGTCGCCCTCCTGCGTGAGCTCCACCGGGACGGGGCGACGCTGGTGCTCGCGACCCACGACCTGCAGCTCGTCACGGAGCTCGCCACGCACCTGCTCGTCCTCGATGGCGGCGTGGTCGCGGCGCACGGCGAGGTGAACCGGGTCGTGGCCTCCGGGGCGCTCGAGGCCGCGGGTCTCGGCTTGCCGCCCCTGCCACGAGCGCTCGCCGGGGTGCACCGGCACGCCCACCTGCGCGAGATCACGTCGATCTCGCAGCTGGAAGTCGCGCTCGCTCGCCACCCGGATATCCGCGGCGGCGCCTCGTGAGTGGCGCCGGGAACGCCCTCGTCTCGCGCCCGAGCGTCGATCGCTCCCGTCGTGAGCACCTGCCGTGGCTGCACCGGCGCACGCCGCTCGTGAAGATCGCGGCGACGCTGCCCGCCATCGTCGCGATGTTCGTCGTACGGGACGCGTTCAGCCCGGCCCTCCTGATCCTGCTCTGCGCGCTGGTCATCCTCAGCGGCACTCGCCTGTCGGGACGCGGCACGCTGCTGCTGATCGTGGGCGTTCCGGTCGTGCTGGCCGTGCTGTCGGTGACGCTCGGCGTCTGGGTGGACCCGACCGTTGCGGCGGAGACGACGAGTGCCGCTCCCCTGCTCGCGGTATTCGGGCTCGATGGGACATCCACGATCTTCGAGATCGCCGGGCGCCCGTTCACGGTCGCCGCCTGGGCGACGGGTCTCGGCACGGCGCTGCGCCTCGTCGCGATCGTGCTGCTGTCGCTCGTGGGCGGCATCGCCACGGCCGGGGACGACTTCGTGCGTTCCCTGGTGCAGCACCTCCGTGTTCCCTACCGCTTCGGCTACGCGGCGATGGCGGCGTTCCGGTTCGTGCCGAGGTTCCGGTCGGAGCTCGACGTGATCCGGGCAGCTCGCCGCGTGCGCGGCATCGACCGCGGACGCGGGCCCATCGCGTGGCTGCGCTCCCAACTCGACGTCGCCATCCCGCTGCTCGCGGGCGCGCTGCGGCACGCCGACCGAGTTGCCCTGTCGATGGATGCACGTGCCTTCGGCTTCGCGAGCACACGCACCGAGCGTCACGTCCTGCACACGGACACGGGCGATTGGGTGCTTCTGCCCATCGCCTGGGCGACCACGGCCTTCGCGCTGCTCGCGCCGAGCCTGTTGAGCTGACGCCGCCGAACGAAGCGCAGCAGCGCCAGCGCTACTCGGCGGTGTTCTGCCCGAAGTTGCTCTCGGCCACGCCCGTCTCGTCCGGGCCGGTGGCGAAGCGCGTGTCGTGCGCCTCCGCCTCCTCGACCTCCGCCTCGAGCTCCTCCGGGGTGTCGACCTGCTCCGGCTCGAAGAGCGAGCCTGCGTCGGGGAAGAGGTTGCCGTCGCCGTGCGCGCGCTCGTTCTCGAGCTGCTCGGTGCTCATGCGAGCCGAGCTCGCCTGAGCCGCACGCTCGCCGGCAGAGCCTTCGCCGTTCGCCGCGACGTCTTCGCCTGCACTCGCCTGGTCTGCCCGCGCCTGCGGGTCGTTCGCCTGCTGTTCGCTCATGGGCGCAACGCTACGCGGGCTTCATCAACGTTCCGCGTGCGCCGCGACGACAGATGCCCCTCGGGCTGGAGCAGCGTCCATCCCGAGGGGCATCGGTCATCGGCGTTCGGCAGCTCAGTCGGCGTAGGCCATGAAGGCGTCGAGCTCAGCGCCACCCGGGCGTGCCGGGATCATGGGAGCCTCGATCTCGGCGCGCTCGAGCAGCTCCGACATCCGGCGGCGGCGCTGCTTCGGGATGACCGTGACGACGGTGCCGCGCTGACCCGCGCGGCCCGTGCGGCCCGAACGGTGCAGGTACGACTTGTACTCCTCGGGCATGTCCGACTGGATGACGAGGCGGATGTCGTCGACGTGGATGCCTCGCGCGGCGACGTCGGTCGCGACGAGCACGTTGACCTTGCCGCTCGTGAGGAGTCGCAGGTTGTGCGTGCGGCGCCCCTGCGTGAGGTCGCCGTGGAGGGCGGCCGCGGGAACGCCGGCCATCGAGAGCTCGGTCGCGAGGCCTTCTGCTGCCACGCGGGTCTTCGTGAAGATGAGGACTCGTCCGCCCGAGCCGGCGAGCTGCTCGATCACGGCACGCTTGTCGTCGCGTTCGACGACGAGCACGCTGTGGTCGATGTCGGTGTGCTGCTCTTCCTCACCGGCGACCTCGTGCACTGATGGCTTCTTGAGGAACTCCGTGACGAGCCGCTGCACGGCGGCGTCGAGCGTCGCCGAGAACAGCAGTCGCTGGCCGCCCGGCATCGTCATGCGGAGGATGCGCTGCACCGGCTCCAGGAAGCCGAGGTCGCACATCTGGTCGGCTTCGTCCAGCACCGTGATCTCGACCTGATCGAGGCGCAGGAAGCCCTGGCGCTCGAGGTCCTCGATGCGGCCGGGCGTGCCGATGACGATGTCGACGCCGCGCCCCAGGGCCGTGACCTGCCGCTGCTGCGGCACGCCGCCGTAGACCTGGGTCGTGAAGAGGCCGACGCTGCGGGCGATGGGCTGGATCGTCCGGTCGATCTGGAGGGCGAGCTCGCGAGTCGGCGCGACGATGAGGGCGCGGGGCGCGCGCCCGATCTTTCGCTTGCTCGCGTCAGCGTCGCGTCCGCGGGCCACGCTGAGGCGCTGCACGAGTGCGGCGCCGAACGCGATCGTCTTGCCGCTGCCCGTGCGGCCACGGCCGAGGACGTCTCGGCCCTGGATCGCATCCGGGATCGTGGACGCCTGGATGGGGAACGGGCTCGGCGCACCGAGCTCGGCGAGCGCGTCGACGATGTTCGCGCCGAGGCCGAGGTCGCCGAAGCTCAGGCCGTCGGCGTTCTTCGCTCCGACCGCGGTCGGGGCGAGGCGCTCGAGCACGCGGTCCTCGTCGTGAGAGGGGGCACGACCGGCAGCCGACTGGCTGTGGCTGCGGTAGTCCTGGATGGCCCCGCGCTGCGGCTGGTTCGCGCCTGGCGCCGTCGGGTCGAAGTGCTTCGCGCTGCGGTCACCGCGGGAACCCGCCGCCGGCTGGCGGCCGTGCGACTGGCGCAGCGCGTCGTGGTGGTGCCGGTCGATGCGCTCGTTGCGGTCCGAGAACTGGCCGTCGCGACCGCGACCGCCGCCACGGGCGGGAGCTCCACCGCGAGTGGGTGCACCTCCGCGAGCGGATGCTGCCCCCTTGCGGGTGCTGTAGCGGTCTTCGCCGCGGGGGCGGCTCTGGTCGGAGCTGCGGGAGCTGTCGCGGGAACGGTCGAAGGACTCGGCCCGTCCTGCACCGTCGTAGCCGCCGCGGCGGTCGTCGCCGCCTGCACGGTAGCCGCCCCGACGCTCGTCGGTACCAGAGCCGCGGCTCGCGCCGCGTCGGTCGTCGCCGGCGGCTGGCCGAGAGGCGCGTCCGTAACCGCCCTGTCGGTCGTCACTGCGTGCGCCGTAGCCGCCTCGGCGGTCGTCGCCGCCTGCACGCGCGCCGCCTCGTCGGTCGTCGCCGCCTGCCGAGCCGCCACGGCGGTCGTCGCCGCGGTACGAACCGCGCTCGCCGCCGCCCGAGGAGCCGGAGCCACGTCGCTCGTCGCGGCCGCCTCGGCGATCGTCGCCGCCGGCACCGTCGCGGCGGCTCTCGCTCGCCCAGCGCGGGTTTCCGTTGGCGCCAGCGCCGCCACCGGCACGCGCCGGTCGCTCGCCACGACCCGAGGAGTCCTTGGGGATGTAGTTGCTCGCGGGCTTGAACCCGCCCTTTGCTTTGCGCTTGGGCATGTGTGCCTTCTCCAGTCCGGCACGCTGCTCACACAGAATTCGGCGCATGCCCAACTTGCCAGGATACTCGACAACTCGCGACCTGGCCAGGGCGGCACTCGCGAAGGTTCGGACGGTGGCCCTCTGCTTCATCGAGGTCGTCACGATCAGCGCCCATGGGCCGGTTGGCCGCTAAGGTCGCGGGGTGCTGCGCTCCTCGCTCTGCTCGGCGGAAGCGAGCTCCTGCTCGATGCGCTCCTCGCGGCGGGCCCGGCGGCGTTCGAGCGGCCCTTCGACGACGGAGTAGAGGGCGGGGAGGACAAGCAGCGTCAGCACCGTGGAGGAGAGCAGCCCGCCAATCACGACGAGCGCGAGCGGCTGCGAGATGAAGCCGCCGTGACCGGTGATGCCGAGCGCCATCGGGGTGAGGGCCAGCATCGTCGCAAGCGCGGTCATGACGATGGGCCGGACACGTCTGGCGCCTCCGGCGAGCATGGCCTCATGCACGGCCAGGCCCCGCTCCCTGAACTGGTTGACGAGGTCGATGAGCACGATGGCGTTGGTCACGACGACGCCGATGAGCATGAGCACGCCGATGAGGGAGGCCACACCGAGGGGCACGCCGCTCGCGAGCTGCAACAGGATCGCGCCCGTCGCCGCGAACGGCACGGACACGAGCAGGAGCAGCGGCTGCAGGAGGCTCTTGAAGGTGGCCACCATGACGATGTAGACGATGAGGATCGCCGCCAGCAGAGCAAGCCCGAGCTGCTGGAATGCGGCTGCCTGGTCGGAGCTGACGCCGCCGAGGGCGGCCGTGGCACCCTCTGGCAGGGTGATCGTGTCGAGCTGCTCGGTGATGAGCGCATTCGCTGAGCTGAGGTTGTCGTCGGTGGGCACGACCGTGACGGAGGCGAGCGGTACCCCGCGCTCGGACGAGATGGAGACGGGTCCATCGACGATCTCGACGCTCGCCAGCGTGGTGAGCGGGACGGGGCCGAGAGCCGTTGGGATGCTCGTGGCGCGGAGCGCGTCGATGTTCGCCGGTGGTTCGGACCCCAGGAGCACAACCTGGACGCTGGATCCGTCGATCGTGAGCGAGCCGACCGGGGTCGGCTGGAGCTGCTGGGCGACGATCGCCCCGATGGCCGTCTGGCTGAGCCCGTACTGGGCGGCCGTTGCCTGATCGATGTCCATCTCGACGAACGGCCGGGTCTCGTCGAGGTCGCTCGTGACCTCGCCCAGCTGCTCGACTCCCGCGAGCACGGCGACGACCTGGTCACTCGCCTGGCGGAGGGTCTCGGCATCCGGTGCGGTCAGGTCGACGCTGATCGCGCTCGAGAATCCGGCGCTGCCGCCACCGCCGACGGAGATCTCGCCTGCACCCTCGAGGCCGTCGAGCTCCTCGCGGAGCTCGGCCTGGATGGCGTCGGAGTCGGCGTCGGTGGAGGTGGTCACGGAGAAGCTCGCGCGGGAGGCTCCGCCGCCGGTGAAGAGCGATGCGGCTCCGCCTCCGCCGATCGTGAGCTGCACCGTCTCGACGCCCTCCTTGGCCCTGATGAGGTCCTCCACCTGGGAGGCTGCCTCGCCGGAGGCGGCGAGCGTGAGGTTGGGTTCGAGGGTCTGCGTCACCGTGAAGCTGTTGCTGCCGGTGTTGCCGAGGAAGTTTGTCTTCATGAGCGGCGCGAGCGCGCCCGTGAGGATGAGGATGAGCAGCGCCGCGCCGAGCGTGATGAAGGGACGGCGCAGGGTCCAGCCGAGGACCGGCTCGTAGCCGCGCTGCAGCCAGCTGCTCTCTTCACTCGACGAGGCGAGCTCGGAGTCTGGGCCGTTCTCTGCGCGGCCGGCGACGGCGGCCTCTTGCTCCGCCTGGCGGCGGAGTGCACGTCGAGGGTGCAGGTCCTCGTCGTCGCTGCGCAGGCCGAGCGGCGCGAACCGACCGGCGTCGCGCTTGGCGCGCTCTCGACGAGGGCGCACGCGGACGGGCTCGACGGGAGCCTCGTCGTCGCCCGCGGTGGGCAGCGGCTCCTGCGCGGTGACGCCGCCAGAAGTGGGCGCCGCCTCGCTCGCGAGGACTGCCTCCCGGTCTCGGGCGGTCTCGCCCGCGGGGGTGCCGCCTCCGGCCCAGGTCTCCGCCGTGCCGACGCGGGCGCGGCGCTTGCGGTGCCGCCCTCCGAGCATCCAGTAGGCGAGCACGGGGACGATCGTGAGCGAGACGAGGAGCGACGCGAGGAGCGCGATGACGCTTGTGAGGGCGAACGGGCGGAAGAGCTCTCCGGAGATGTCGCCGACGAATGCGATGGGCAGGTAGACGGCGACGGTGGCGATCGTGGCGCTCGTGACAGCGGTCGCGACTTCGCGGACCGCCTCCGTGATGACGCGTACGCGCTCGGTGCCGCGCAGGCTCGCATCCGGGTGCATCGACATGTGCCGCTTGATGTTCTCGATGACGACGATCGAGTCGTCGACGACTCGCCCGATCGCGATGGTGAGGGCGCCGAGCGTGAGGATGTTGAGCGAGTACTCGGCAGCCTGCAGGCCGATGAACGTCACGAGCAGCGAGGTCGGTATGGAGATCGCTGTGACGAGCGTCGCGCGGAAGGACAGCAGGAAGACGAAGATGACGATGACCGCGAAGACGAGCCCGAGGAGGCCCTCCACGACGAGGGTGTCGATGGACTGCTGGATGAACGGGGCCTGGTCGAAGACGATCTGCAGGGTCGCTCCCCCGCCGATGGATGCCTGCAGCGCCGGAAGCGCGTCGCGGACCGCCTGCGACACCTCGACGGTGTTGGCGTTCGCGAGCTTCGTGACGGACACCGTGAGCGCGTCCTCGCCGTTGACGCGGGAGATGGAGGTCGCGGGCTCTGGCCCGAGCTCGAGCGTCGCGACGTCGCCGAGGGTCGTCGTGGCGGGGGTGGCCCCGCTGAGGGGCAGCGCGGCGATGGCGTCGACGTTGTCGAGCAGCGTTCCGGCCTGCACGGTGAGGGCGTCGTCGCCCTCGGTGATCTGTCCGATGGGGATGAGCGTGCCTGCCGCGTCGAGCGTGTCGCGGATGCTCTGGACGCTGGCTCCGGCCCCCGCGAGCGCCGCCTGGTCTGGCGTGATCTCGATACGGGAGACCGGCGCACCGCTGACGGCCGCCTCGCGGACGCCGTCGAGCTCGGTCAGCCCTGGCACGGTCGAGCTCTCGAGGCTGGCCGCGAGCTCCTCCGTGCTCGTGCCACCCGTCGCAGCGATCTGGATGACCGGGAAGTCGTCGATCGAGCCGCTCAGCACGGTCGTCTCCGTACCTTCCGGCAGCTGGCTCTCGATGCGGTTGAGCGCCTGCTGGATGCGCTGCTCGGCGTAGACGGTGTCGGTGCCGTACTCGAACTCGACCGTCACCGACGACAGGTTCGCGCTGGAGGTGACCTGCGTCGAGGAGAGCCCCTGAAGCCCCTGAAGGGAGGTCTCGACGAGCCTGGACACGTCCTCGTCGACGATCTCCGGCGACGCGCCCGGGTAGCTCGTCACGACCGACACGATCGGCAGGGAGACCGAGGGAATGAGCTCCTGCTTGAGCGAGGTCATGGACAGTCCGCCGAAGAGGAGCACGGAGAGCGTCACGAGGGCGATCAGCGCGCGGTTCTTCAAGCTCATCTCAGCGAGTTTGTGCACTCCGTCAGTGTCGCACGCACCGCCGACACAGCCGGGGACCCCGCTGAGTGCGTCCCGAATCCGTGGTTCGAGTCACGCTCGCCGATCAGCCGCGCCGGCCGCCGACGGGATCAGCCGTTGCCGAGCGCGACCCACAGGCTGAGCGCGGGGATGGGGAACGCGAAGAGCACCCCGGCGACGAGGTTGAGCAGCCAGTAGCGCCTGAGGATCGCCGCGAACTCCCTCAGGATCGCGCTCGGCCAGTAGTAGCGGGCGACAGGTGCCTGCACTGCCTGCGCATCGATGCCGAGCTCCCTCGCGAGCATCGCGGCGCGCATGGCGTGGTAGTTGCTCGTCGCGATGATGCCGGGGCCGGTGACGCCCTCGCGCTCGAGGATCCGCATCGTGAAGCGGAGGTTCTCCTCGGTGTTGACCGATTCCTCCTCGCTCAGGATGCGCGGCTCGGCGGCGTTCCCCGCCATCGGCAGGGCCCCGTGGCGCCCGTCGGCGCCGGAGTTGGCGGGGTCGGCGTTGGCGGGGTCGAGCGCCCACTCGCGCATGGCGCGCCCCTCCGCAAGTGCCTCGTCGCCACCCTGCCCGCCGGACATGACGACGACGGAGGCCCCGACCCGGTGCGCCGCGTCCAGGCCCGCCCGGATTCGCGCGGCGAGCAGAGGCGGTACGCGCCGCCCTCCACTGAGGCCGGAGCCGAGCACGACGACCCAGGTGCCGACGGCACCGCGAACGAGCCGCGAGTAGAGCCACGAGTAGGCGAGGAACAGGGCGAACGCCGCCCCGAGGTAGGCGGCTCCGGCCGCGAGGAGGAGCGCGATGGAGATGAAGACGTCGTCGCCGACGAGGATGGCGGCGAACGGCAGCGCCGCCAGCGCCGTCAGGATGACTGCCAGGGCGAGGGACAGCAGGTTCCCCAGCGAGCGCCCCTCGCGTCGGATCATGCGGGCCCCGTTGACGTACAGCAGGACGATGAGCGCCAGCAGCAGAGCGGGCGAGAGCACGAAGGGCAGCCACGTCAGCGTGCTGACGAGCATCGACACCTGGCCGTCGAAGCTGGAGACGGCGCTGATGAGGACGACGGCCGCGGCGACGATCCACACGCCGTTGCTGAGGCGCCGAGGCTCGTTCCTCGTGCGCCGAACGGCGATGAAGGCCAGTCCCGCGCCGACGACGAGGGTGAGCAGCACCGACACCCATGACAGTTCCTGCGTGATGATGTCCTGCTCCCTCGCGACACACCCGCCGGGGGCCGCCGACGGTGCGCCCAGTATGCCGCACGCCAGAAGTCAGCTGAGAGAGTCGCGAGCGCACGCGAATCCCCAGACTCGCGATATAACGTGAGTTGCAGTCGTCGGGCGCGAAGGCCGACGCGCATCGAGAACCCTTCCCGAGGAGCAGCAGTGGCTATTGAACAGTGGATCGTGGACGGACCCCGCGTCATCGACGTGCAGACCGTCCGCAGCGTTCGCGCGAGACTCGCAGGCGGCGCCATCAGCGTGCTCGCGCACGACGAGCCGAGCACCCGCATCGAGGTGTCCGGCATCACGGGCCGCGATCTCAAGATCGCCATCGACGGAGACCAGCTCCTCATCGACCACCCCCAGCTGTCCTGGACCGACGTGCAGACCTCGGCGAAGACCATCTGGAACCAGCCGAACGTCGTCGTGAGCGTGCTCGTCCCCGCCGGGGTGGACGTCGATGTGCTCGGCGTCAGCGCGGAAGTGCTCGTCGCCGGGATCAGCGGACGCATCGACATCAACACGGTCGGCGGAGAGCAGTTCCTCGATGCGACCCGCGGCGAGCTGCACCTCAACTCCATCGGCGGCGAGATCAGCGTCCGCGGCCACGCTGGCACCGCCGTCGTGAAGACCGCGTCAGGGGACGTCACCGCCACCGGAGCTCTCGTGAGCTTCGACGGCAGCACCGTCTCGGGCGCCACGATCGTCGACGTCACCTCTGGCGCCCCCAGCCTCATCGCGAACAGGTCCGTCAGCGGCGCCACCACGGTGCGCCTCCCCGGCGGCACCCACCCCAGCTACCAGGTCTCCACGGTCGGCTCCTCCGTGCAGCTCGACGGCCTCCACCTCGAACCGCTGCGCGGGACCACGTACCGCTCCGAGCCCACCGAGGGCGCCGTCACCGACGTGCGCATCAGCACCGTCACCGGTCGGGTCTCCGTGCTCCTCTCCGCCCGAACGCCGCGTGCGGGAGATGCGCCGCCGGACTTCGACGAGCGCATCGACGCCCGCATCGCGACCCGCCCCGTTCCCGACGGCGACCCCGCCAGGGACAGCGACAGCAAGACCGCGGCCCCAGCATCCGAGAACGCGGGCGACGAGCCCGAGAACGACCCCACACAGCCGGGAGGCACCGCGTGACCCCGCCAGTCTTCGCCCACGGACACCTTCGCCTCTACCTGCTGAGCCTGCTCGAAGACCAGCCGCGCCACGGATACGAGCTCATCCAGGCGCTCTCCGAGCGCTTCGACGGCACCTACTCGCCAAGCGCCGGCACCATCTACCCGCGCCTCGCGAAACTCGAGGAGGAAGGGCTCGTCACCAAGCACAACGACGGCCGCAAGAGCGTCTACCGCATCACGGAAGCCGGCCGGCGTGAGCTCGACTCGCGCCGAGAGGAGCTCGCCTCCATCGAGCAGGACGTCGATTCGTCGGTCCGCCGTCTCGCCGCCGACGTCCGGCACGGACTCGCGAGTGCCCGCGAGGAGCTGCGTGCCGAGTTCGCGCGGCTCGCCCAGGAGCTCGGGCCGGATGCACGTGCCGGGTTCGAGAAGGCCGCGAGCGCGGGAGCCGCGGGAGCCGCATCCGCTCGTGGCTTCTTCTCCGGCGCAGGCAAGGGATGGGATGCGCCGCGCGAGAGCCCGATCACCACGCCAGGCGACACCCCGCCCGGATTCGTCCCGCCGGGGTTCACGGGCGGCTCGAGCGCCGCGGGCGAACCGCGCCCGCAGGACCCGCCCCGACCCCCGTCAGGACCAGACGCACCTGGAGCCCCCGAGGCGCCGCGGACTCCGCAGGCTCCGACAGAAGCGGGCGACGGCCACCGAACGCATGGGCGCTACGACACGTGGTCCTCCGCGAGCAGCTCGCACGTCTGGAGCAGCGGCACGGCAGACGACGGGGCCGCGAGATCCGAGCCGGCAGGCGACAGCCGACCGCCGCGGGACGCCCTGCGCGCGCAGCTCGAGGCCCTGTCTCAGGCCGACCTGGTGCTCAACAGGTTCCGACACGAGCTGCGACAGGAGCTGCGCGCCGCGCAGAGCGAGCAGCGGCTCTCCCCCGGAATCGTGACGTTCCTCGACCAGGAGCTGGAGCGAGTGCGAGAACGCATCTCGCACGCCCTCGGCTCGCGTGACGAGAGGAGCAGCAACGGCGGGGGCACTTCCGACGCCTGAGCCGCGGCCCTGGCGCTCGCCAGACGCCAGGCGCGGGGGCGCTCTCCACCACGGGGAGCGCCCCTCGCCACGAGCGCGCCACAGGATCGCCGTCGCCGCGGGCTGCTGGCGCGCGGCTCAGCCCGGGAGTACGGTTGCCGCGTGCGTTCGCCTGCCCGCCTCCTCCTCGCCGTGTTCCTCGGCGGCGCCCTCGGGACGCTCACGCGCGTCTGGGTGACGTCCCTGACGACGATGTCGATGCTCGATGGCGACCAGACGACGTACGTCCCACTCTCCGCGAACCTGCACGTCCTCGACTCCGACATCATCGCGGCGCTCATCGCCAACGTGGCCGGGTCCCTCGCGCTCGGCATCGTCGCGGGAGCGCACTGGCCGGAGCGGCTGGCCACGTTGCGGGCGGCCCTCGGCCCCGGCTTCTGCGGCGGCTTCACCACGTTCTCCCTCATCGCCCTGGCGCTCGCCCTCGTCTTCTCGAACTCCGGATGGGCGGTCGTCGCGTTCGCGGCCGGCACCGTCGGCGGCATCCTCGCCATCGTCGCGGGGCGAGCCATCGGGCGTCTCATCTCCCCTCCGCCAGGTGCCGGCCGAGGCCCAGCCGCGCCGAGCCACGACACATTCGGCCCCGACGGCGGAGCGCCAGCTGGTGGGGTGCGCTGATGGACGTCCTCATGCTCCTGGCGGTCGGGCTCGCAGGAGGCCTCGGCGCCTGCATCCGCTACGTCGCCGTCGAAGGGTGGCCGCGGATGCGCCAGCCGGCATCGGCGATCGCCACCGCCCACCCATCGACCCGGCAGGACACAGCCACACCGCGCCGCGTCGCCGCGGAGTGGCGGCTCATGATCGTGAACGTCGTCGCGTCGCTCATCGCCGGTCTCGCGGCCGGCCTGCTCCCACTTCCCACCGTCGCGTCGATGCTCGTCATCTCCGGCTTCTGCGGGGGCATGAGCTCGTGGAGCTCCGTCATGCTCGACGCGACGAACGCGTTGGGCGCCCGCAAGATCGGCAAGGCCGCGATCATCGTGATCGTCCAGATGCTCTGGGGAGTGCTCGCGGCGCTGATCGGCGTGACCGTCGGCCAGCTGCTCGGCGAGCGCCTCGGGCTCGGGATGCTCGGCTGGTAGCCCCCGGCCGCGGCGCCAGCGGTCATCCTCCCGGATGACGCCGGCCCTTGAATACCCTCCCAGAGTCGGGGGCGGATGAGCCCGCAGGCGGTCGAGGCGCGCACCCCCAGACGGGCACCTTGGAAGCATGACTTCCCACCCAGGCTTCCAGACACCGACCGCGGCACAATCGCACGCGGCAGCAGCACCCGCACAACGCTTCGCCCCGCACCCGAACGATGCGGCGGGCCGCGCATCCGCAGCCCTGCCAGCTGCTGGCGGGGTGCTCACGGCAGATTCGCTCAGCAAGGCCTACGGACCGACGACCGCCCTCGCGGGCGTCAGCATCGCGGTGCAGGCAGGCGAGGCGCTCGCCATCATGGGCGCCTCCGGGTCGGGCAAGACCACGCTCCTCCACTGCCTGGCCGGCATCGTCACGCCGGACGCGGGCCGCATCGAGGTGCACGGCGCTGCCGGCAACCGCGAGATCACCGGAATGTCCGACGCGGAGCGCACCGAGCTGCGCCGCACCGAATTCGGCTTCGTGTTCCAGGAGGGGATGCTCCTGCCGGAGCTCACCGCACTCGAGAACGTCGCCATCGCGGCGATGCTCTGCGGCGTCGACCGCACGCGCGCCGAACAGGCGGCTGCGCAGTGGCTCGCGGCGATGGGGCTCGCCGGCATGGAGGCTCGCCGCATCGGAGAGCTCTCCGGCGGGCAGGCGCAGCGCGTCGCCATCGCCCGCGCGCAGGTGACCGGAGCCCGCGTCGTCTTCGCGGACGAGCCGACGGGCGCCCTCGACTCAGCGACGAGCGCCGACGTCATGACGGCACTGCTGGCCGCGACCGCACGGGCCGGCCGCAGCCTCGTCGTCGTCACCCACGACCCCGAGGTCGCGGCACGCTGCGACCGCACGGTGCGGATGCGCGACGGGTACCTCCTCGAGGACACGGCGGCCCGCGCATGAACGGCAGCCACGACGCCGGGCGCCTCGACCTCGCAGCTGACACCCGCCCGACTTCACGAGCCAGGGCTGCCGAACCGTCGTCCACGCTCGCCCCCATCGACGTCCCGAGCCCCGCGCCCCGCGGGTCCAGCCGCATCCCGCTCCTCACGATCCTGCGGATGCTCACCCGGCCCGACACCGTCGGCCGCGCCGCCGTCGCCCTGCCGGCCGTGGCCTTCGCCGTGGTGACGGCCCTCACGCTCGTCGTGGTCGGCGGCACCATGATGCTCTTCAACCCGCCGCCAGGCATGCCATCCCACGGCATGTTCGCCGTCTTCGCGCTGACCCTGCTCGCGGTCCCGCTGCTGACCCTCGGCGTCGCCGCGGCACGCCTCTCCGCCCGCCGCCGCGACGACCGCCTCGCGACCCTCAGGCTGCTCGGCGCATCCACCAGGGTCGTGACGCTGCTCGCCGTCGCCGAGGCCACGCTCGTCGCCATCGCAGGCATCCTCTCCGGCATGGTGCTCTACGCCGCTCTCCTCCCCCTCGTGGGACTCCTGCACTTCTACGGTGCCCCCATCGGGGCGGCGTCCGTCTGGGTGGGGTTCCCCGTGCTCCTCGCGACCGCGGCCGGCATCACCCTGCTGGCGGCCCTCAGCTCGTTCGCCGGGCTCGCCGCCGTGCGCGTCACTCCCCTCGGCGTGCGCAAGCGCGGCACGCAGCCGCGGGTCAAGTGGTTCGCGCTCGCCTCCGGCATCATCATCCTGCTCATCAGCCTCGGCCTCGTCGGCATGTTGCAGGGACTCACCTCGGCCTTCGGCATGATCGGAATCGTCATCGCCGTGCTCGTCCCGCTTGCGGCCGGGATGCTCGCCCTCAACCTCATCGGCAGCCCCCTGGTCGGCCTCATCGGCCGGCAGATGGCGAAGCGCGCGAAGTCACCCGCCCGCCTCATCGGCGGGCGCAGGCTCGCCGAGACGCCCGGCGTCGCCTGGCGCAGCGTCTCGGGTATCGCGATGATCGCGTTCGTCGCCGTCATCGGCGGGAGCGGCCTCGCCCTCCTCGACATGGTCGGCACGTCCGGGATGCAGGCAGAGGATCTCATCGTCATGACCGACCTGCGCACCGGCGTCTTCCTGACGCTCTTCATCGCGTTCCTCATGCTGGCGTGCACGGTCGGCGTCTCGCAGGCGGCCGCGATCCTCGACGAGCGCAAGCTGCTCATCTCCCTCGACAGGGCCGGCATGCCGCGCAAGGTCTTCGAGCAGGCGCAGCGTGTGCAGGTCTGGGCGCCGCTGCTGCTCGCCGCGCTCGGAGGGGCCGGAGCCGCGGCAGCTCTCATTCTGCCGATCGTCGGCGCCTCGCTGATCATCGCGCCCCTCGCGATGCTCACGATGGCCCTCTGCTTCGCGCTCGGATTCGGTGCCGTCTGGCTCGCGCTCCTCGGCACGCGCCCAGTCGTCACCTCGGTGCTCGCCTCCGCGCACCGCGGCTAGCGCGCCTGCTGTGGGCCTCGCTCCCTGGCCCCTCTGCCCCGCTTCCCCTCTGCCCGCGGATCCCCTGACGCTCTGATCCCCGGTGGAAGAGTCAGCCAGCTGCGCGCTCCCGATCGGCGGAAGCTGCATCTGGCTGACATATCAGCGCGGGAAGGGGCAGGGAAGAGGGGGCAGGGAGGAAGGGGCTACTTCACCGTGGGCGGGGTCTCGCCGAGACGGTCGAAGACGCCCTCCGCGAGATGCTCGGCATCGAGGCGCGCCGCCACCGGGTTCCGACGGTTCGTTCCGTAGCCGAGCAGCGCGACGCGATTGTCACGGCGGCTCCAGCCGTCGCGCAGACGAGCCATACCGCCCTGCTCGCGCAGCTGCAGGGGCGCGAGATGGCGCATCGTCGGACGACTCCCCGTCGCCCAGATGATGGCATCCGCCTCGAAGCGCTCACCGCTCGCCAACGTCACCCCGTCCGGTTGAACGCTCGCGAGAGGACCCTGCGAGACGAGCAGACCCCGCCGAACCGCAGCGAGGGTCCCCCTCGAGAGCGGGATGCCGCGCACGCTCACCTCGCTCGGCAGCCGCTCGCCTCGCTCGACGAAGCGGACGAACTCGGCCTCGTGCCGCGCATCCATCTCGCGCTGCCGGGAATCGGTCCGCGACGGCAGCGTGAGGCGGGGCAGCTCGTGGAAGTCGGGCTCACGACGCGTCGACCACGCCGTCTTGGCCGCGATCGGCTCCAGCTCGCGCAGGATCGTCACGGCCGAGCGCCCACCGCCCACGACGAGCACCCGCTTGCCCGAGAATCCCGCCAGCGACTCGATGCGAGCGGCAGGCAGCTGCTGGCCGGCGAAGTCGAGGGCCCCCGGATACCAGGGCACAAACGGCGACGACCAGTCTCCCGTCGCGTTGATGACGTATCTCGTCGTGATCGTGCGCGGCGGGCGGTCCCCCACCTGGATGTGCAGCGTCAGCAGCGGCGAGCGCCGCATCGCCTCGACGCGCAGCACCCGCACCGGGCGGGCCACGAACAGGTCGTACGCGTCCTCGTAGCGCCGCATGAGCGGGGGCATGATGTCGCGGACGATGGCCTCAGGATCCTGATCGCTGAGACGGATGCCCAGCTCAGAGAGCCCAGGCGGGCCGGAGAGCAGGGGCGTGTGCCCCACCGTCTGGAAGTCCCATCCGCGCCCCCAGGACCCGCCAGGCTGCGGCTCGGCGTCGAAGACCACGAAATCCCGCAGCGGCCGGAGGCCCATCTCGGCGAGCGTCGCAGCGACCGTCACACCGGGCACGCCCGCGCCGATGACGACGAGGTCGATGTCGGTCTTCACGGCGAGCACGTCCGGCTTCCTGTCGAGGCGCTGCAGGCGCAGCTCTGCGGGTACATCGGACTGTCGACGAGCTCGGGTCCGGTAGGCCACAGTCTAGAGACGCAGAGTGACGCGGCCGGGTCGGCGCACCGAAGATTCGCTCGGCCGCCGTGGTAATGTGAGCGTCAGATTTTCGTTAACGACTTGCGACCGGGTGGTCATTCCTGCCCGGCCCGAATTATAAGGGGGTTACGCATGGGGCGTGGCCGTCAAAAGGCGAAGCACACCAAGGTCGCCCGTGAGCTCAAGTACTCCGTACATGAGACGAACTATGACGCGCTGGCACGTGAACTCTCCGGTGGCTCCTCGAGCTACCCGGTGAGTCCGCCAGCCACTGAAGAACCCAACGACGACATCCTCTCGAAGTGGTCCGAGTACCTCGACGATGATGACGCCGACGAAGACGACGACGCGAGCGGCTACGAGCAGAAGCGCGCGTAAGCGTGCGAGCACGACTCCCCGGAGTCCTGCCGCCGCTGCTCTCGTCTGACTCCGAGCCGACCTCATCACCTGGTGATCGAACTCCAGCCCCCGAGCTTCCCTGCTGCCATCGCGGTGGCAGTGATCCTCGTCGTCGGCAACCTCATGAGCATGCTCACGGTCCGCTGGGGAGCTGACGGGCGTCTCGATCGCTGGGGGTACGCGGGCCTGCGCACCGCAGCGACCCGCGCATCCGACGAAGCCTGGCGCGCTGGCCACGAGGCGGCGCTGCGCCCGGCGAACACCGGTGCAGGCGCCGGCATCGTCTTCGCGATCGTCTCAGTGCTCTCCGCCAACTCCGTCGCGCCGTATCTCGTCGCGCTGTCCCTCGCGGTGATCTCGACGCTCACCGGAGTCATCCTGAGCCTCGTCATCGCCCACCGGGCAGCCAAGGCCGTCGCCGGCAAGTAGACGCCGAGCGGCAGCCGGTGGATGCCCGTCAGACCCCGTCGCGCAGGTTCCTCGCGAAGCTCGCAGCGCGCATCCGAAGGTTCTCCTTGCGCTGCTCGCGGGCCGCCTCGCGGTCGTAGCCGATGTACGCCGAGGTGGGAAGACGCCGCACGTTCGTCGAGCACTCGAACTCGGCGCAGACCAGCGTGCCGACGGTATCCCCGCGACGACCTGCGTCACCGGTCCGCTTCGCGCTGTAGAACACGACGTCGTTGGGCAGCGTCACGTCCTCGCACCACGAGCACATTGCGCGCCGAGTCGGCAGCTTCCGCGCGCGCTCGAACATGATCGCCACGAGGTCCCCGTCCACCGGGATCACCGCGTAGGCGCGACGCCCCAGCTTCGGGTCCGTCCAGCCGAGGTAGTCGCGCCGCTCCCAGTCCACATCGTGGAACCCCGGCAACAAGGTCAGGTCGCTGACCTCCTTGCGCGAGGCGTTCACAAACGCATCCCGGATCTGGGCCTCGGTGAGCTGCTGCATCTGACGAGCGTACCCAGCCTCCCGGTCAGAGGCCGTCAGCAAACTCCGCGAGGGCTCTCGCGAGCGGGTCAGGCGCGCCGATGGCGACGTAGTGCCCTCCGGGGACCACGACCGCCTCGACCCCGGCACGGTCGCGGGCGAGCTGCTTCGCGAACTCGAGCGGGAAGAACAGGTCGTCCTCTGGTGCAATGAAGCCCGTCGGGACCTCGCGGCCGACGCCCGGCCAAGGCGCGTCCATCCACGAGCCGGACTCCTCGCGCACGTGCGCCTTCGCGTCGACCACAAGATCGTCCGGCACGAGGTTGTAGAACACGAGCTCGTCCTCGGCGTCGACGCCGAGCGCGCTGTGGCCCGTCGCTGTCCACCACTCCTGCATCGTCTCTCCCGGCTTCGGGATCATGCCCGCCACGTAGACGAGCCCGTCGGCGTCGAGACGCTCAGCAACGAGGGCCGCGGAGAAGCCGCCGAGCGAGTGGCCGACGACCACCAGCTGCTCCCCCTGCCCATCACCGTCGGAGCTGTCGCCCCTCGCCTCGTCGAGCTGCGCCGAGACCGAGTCCGCGTAGTCGACGAGCGACAGACCCGGCTCCTCGATCGGCAGGTCGACGGCGACCGCGCGATGGCCTGCCTCCTCCAGCTTCGGGGCCACAAGGTGCCAGTCCCAGCTCGACGATCCTCCACCGTGGATGAGCACAAACGTAGCCATGGGCGTTCCCCTCGTTCCCGACCGCCGGCCAGCTGACCGGCACACCCTCCCACCTTGGGGGCCGCGCCTGGGCTTTCGCCCGACTCGCGCGTGGCTCGCTCGTGGTTTGCGCGTGGCTCGCGCGTGGTTCGCGCGTGGTTCGACTCTGGCGCTCCGGGCCTCAGACGTCGCGCACCTCCCCCGCGTCCCGGACCTTACATCCCAGACTTCCCGCGTCCCGAACCTCGCGTGCTTTCTGAAACTCGGGCTGGCGAAGTCACTTCCTGCTGGAGAACTTCCCGCAACAAAGCGACCTTTCCATCCCGAAACCCCGGAAACGGCAGGAACGGCAGGAACAACACCTCGCCCGCAACGACCACCCGAGCCTCACCCCACACCCAAACCGCCCGACCGACTCAGCCCAACACTCC
>NZ_PSYC01000025.1:0-57172 GCF_002931515.1 Pseudoclavibacter sp. RFBG4
GGCAGGGAGGGGCCGGATGGCAGGCGGGTCAGGAGAGGTGGCCGGTGACGAGGCGCCGCACGACTCCGGTGAGGACATCGAGGCCGGCGACGAGGTCGGCGGGCTCTGTGTACTCCCCCTCGTTGTGCGAGATGCCGTCGACGGAGGGCACGAACAGCATGACCGTCGGCACGAGCTCCTTCATGTTCGTCGAGTCGTGGCCGGCCACGGTCATGATCTCGTCGTTCGAGAGACCGAGTTCCTCGGCGACGGAGCGGGCCAGATCGACGCCGGCTGGCTGGTACGGGTTGACGTCCCACGAGTGCGACAGGGTGCGCTCGATCTCAACCTGGGCCTTCGCCTCGATCTCCGCGAAGCGCGCGTCCAGGAGGGCGTTCGCCTCGGCGAGCAGGGCTTCGTCGTCGCTGCGCAGGTCGAGCAGCAGCGTCACCTCGCTCGCGACGACGACGGGCGAGTTCGGGTAGACGTCGAGCTGCCCGACGGCCGTGTGCAGCTTGCCGGGGAAGCGGTCGGTGAGCTCGCGGGCGAAGACCACGAGCAGGGAGGCGCCGTACAGCGCATCCTTGCGGTCTTCCATGACGGTCGCCCCCGAGTGGGCCTGCTCGCCCTTGACGACGACCCGGTACTTGCTGGCGGCCCAGGTCGCGGTGACGAGTCCGATGGTCGTGCCAGCGTTCTCGAGCAGGCGACCCTGCTCGATGTGGATCTCAGCGCACAGTGCCGCGACGGGGCCGGTGCCCTCGCCGAGGAAGCCGGTGGGCCGCAGCGCCTCCTCGACGCTGATGCCGGCCTTGTCGCGGACGGCGAGGGCCTTCTCGAGCGGCAGCACGCCGGTGTAGACGGAGGATCCCATCATGGAGGGCACGAAACGCGAGCCCTCCTCGTTGAACCAGTTGACGACGGCGACGTTGTACTTCACGCCGTCGATGCCGCCGGCGGCTGTCTCGTCGGCGATGCGGAACGCCGCGTGCGCCGCGGCGAGCACGCCGTAGGCGCCGTCGTACTTGCCGGCGGTCGGCTGCGAGTCCATGTGCGAGCCGATGAGCACGAACGGCGCACCGGGGACGAGCTCGAGCAGGCCGAACTGGTTGCCGATCCGGTCGTACTCGACGGTGAAGCCGCGCCCTTCGAGCAGCGCCTGGAACCAGCGGCGCTGCTCGTTGTCGGCGTCGCTCGCGGCCTGGCGGTCGACGCCGCCGTGCCCCGTCGCCCCGAATTCGCCCATCGTGTCGAAGTCGCTCAGGAAGCTCTCGTGCGCGGCGGCGGGGGTGGATGCTGTGGCGTCTGCCTGCGCGTGCGGCAGGCCGGGCTTGTCTGTCATGAAGTGCTCCCGGTGGGGTCGGCTGGTGCGCCGAGCTCGGCGATGATGTTGAGCGCTGGCTGCGATTCGTAGCCGGCGAGTGCCGCGTCCGACCACCAGGCCGTGTGCGGAGTGATGAGCGCGCCGGGGTCGGCGCGCATGGCATCGCTCGGATGCGGGGGCTCCCCGTCGAGGACGTCGGCGGCATAGGTGCGGAGGGAGCCGTCAGCCAGGGCGGCCTGAACGGCGGCCTCGTCGACGAGGCCCGCCCGCGAGACGTTGACGACGACGGCGCCATCCGGCAGGAGGGCGAGCGCCTCGGCGCCGATGATGCCCCTCGACTCGGGGGTGAGCGGCAGGTGGAGGCTCAGCGAGTCGGAGGAGCGCAGGAGCTCCTCGAGTGAGCCGACGAGCTCGACGCCGTCCGGTGCCGCCTGCGCGTAGGGGTCGAAGGCGAGGATGCGACCGAAGCTGGGGCGCGCGATCTCGGCGAGCCTGCCGCCGATGCGGCCGAGCCCGACAAGACCGAGCGTGAGCGTGCTGAGGCGTCGCGGCACGTGCAGGCGCTCGGTGGCCTCGTCCGTCCACTCTCCGCTGCGCACGAGCTGCAGGCTCCGCAGCAGGGAGCGCTCGGCGGCGAGCAGCAGCGTGAGCGCGTGCGCCGCGACCTCCTCCGTCGCGACCCCCGCGAGGGTCACGATCTTCACGCCTCTGGCGGCCGCCGCATCCGCGTCGATCATGTCGGTGCCGACGGAGCTCGTCGCGAGGAGCCGGAGCGATGGGAGCTGCGCGAGCACGTCCGCGGTGATGCGGGCGTAGCCGACGACCGCGGCGACGGCGGCGAGGTGCTCACGGGGCACGACCGCGTCGGGCCCCGGTGAAGTCGGCAGCTCGAGGTGGGCGGTTGCGTAGCCCGCTTCCCGCAGGAGCCTCGAGGCGGGCTCCTGCGAGAGGTCGGTCGTGTCGGTGAAGATGACCAGCGGTCGTGTCATGTCAGCTCGCTCACTTGAGCACGCGCGCCAGGAAGCGCTTCGTGCGTTCGTGCCTGGGGTTCTGGATGACGTCCTCCGGGGCGCCCTCCTCGACGATGACGCCGCCGTCCATGAACACGACACGGTCGCAGACATCGCGCGCGAAGCCGATCTCATGCGTGACGACGACCATGGTCATGCCCTCCTTGGCGAGCTTCGTCATGACCTGCAGCACCTCGCCGACGAGCTCCGGGTCGAGTGCCGAGGTTGGCTCGTCGAAGAGCAGCACGCTGGGCTTCATGGCGAGCGCACGGGCGATCGCGACCCGCTGCTGCTGCCCGCCGGACAGCTGCGACGGGTAGTTGTCGCCCTTGTCGGCGAGGCCGACCTGCTCAAGCAGCTCCTTGGCGGCCGCGATGGCCGCCGACTTCTTGTGTCCGAGGATCTGCACAGGCGATTCGATGATGTTCTCGATCGCCGTCATATGCGGGAACAGGTTGAAGCGCTGGAAGACCATGCCGATGTCGCGACGGCGCTTCGCGATCTCGTTCGGCCGCAGCTCGTAGAGCTTGCCGTTCTTCTCCTTGTAGCCGACGGGCTCCCCCGCCACCCTGATGACGCCGCGGTCGGCGGTCTCGAGGTGGTTGAGGCAGCGCAGGAGCGTCGACTTTCCGGAGCCTGACGGACCGAGGATGCTGACGACCTCGCCGGCGTGCACGTCGAGCGAGATGTCCTTGAGCACTTCGACGCTGCCGAACGACTTCGCGACGTTGCGCAGCTCGATCATGGGTGCGGTGGATGCGGATGCGGGCATCAGCGGATTGCCTCTCTGCTTGTTCCTGCAGACCTGCGGTTGGGCAGAATCGAGGTGAGCACTCGCTTCCACACGGGTTCCGGGGTCGTGAAGCCGCGGGACTTGCCGAGCTTGCGCTCGAGGAATCCCTGGCCGATGCTCGCGATCGAGGTGAGGATCAGGTACCAGATGCTCGCGACGAGCAGCATCTCCATGCGGCTGAAGTCGGCGGCGCCGATCTGCTGGGCTCTCGTGAGGAGGTCTCCAGCGCCGATCACCGACACGAGCGACGTCTCCTTGAGGAGCGTGACGAGCTCGTTGCCCATGGGCGGCACGATGGAGCGCAGCGCCTGCGGGAGGATGATGCGGAACATGATCTTGCCCTGCGTCATGCCGAGCGCCTCCGCCGCCTCCTTCTGGCCCGGGTCGATGGAGATGATGCCGCCGCGGATGATCTCCGACATGTAGGCGGATTCGTTGGCCGCGAGGCCGAGGACGGCCGCGGTGAGCGGCAGGATCAGGGCGTTGGTGTCGAGCTGGATGAAGATCAGGTCGATCTGCGGGAAGAACAGCGCGAGGTTGAACCAGATGAGGATCTGCACCAGGATCGGCGTCCCGCGGAAGATCCAGACGAATCCGCTCGAGATGGCGCGAAGCACCCCGTTGCTGGAGATGCGCATGACGGCGAGGGTGATGCCGCCGATGATGCCGAGGATCATGCTCACCACGGTCAGCATGATGGTGATGAGGAGGCCCTGCATGATGGCCTCTGCGAAGACTCTCGAGCCGACCTTCTCCCAGCGGATGCTCGATCCCGTCGCGACGTCGTAGACGAGCTTCGCGAGGAAGAGGAGCACGATCGCGGCGAAGATCCATTGGCCGTAGTGCCGCAGCGGGACGATTTTGGGGGCGTCGGCCGCGGGCGCGGCGGGGGCGGTGGTGACCGCTCCCGTCGCGCCCGTGGAGGGGCCGGTCGAGGTGTTCACTGTTCTTCAGCTCCGTTGTTGTTCGTCAGTCTCCGCGGGGCCTATTCGGCGCCGTTGATCGTGACTTCCTCGACGGCTCCGCCTTCCTGACCGTGGGAGGTCAGGATCTCGGTGTAGGTGCCGTCGTCGATGAGGGACTGGACCGCCGCCTGGATGGCTGCGCTCAGCTGGTTGTCCTTCGCGACCGCCATGCCGAGGGGCTCTGGCTGGAAGGGCTCCTCGTTGGCGAGCTCGAAGCCGCTTGCCTGCTCGACGTTGTAGCTCGCGACCGGGTACTGGCTGACCGACGCTGCTGCGCGGCCGGACTGCACCTGGATGAGGGCGTCGTTGTCGGTGGCCTGCGCGGAGATCTCGATGGGGCTCGATGCGCAGATGTCGGTGTTGAAGGCTTCGAGGATGCCCTGCTGCGCGGAGTCGCGGAGCACGGAGACGGCCTTGCCGCAGAGATCTGCCTCGGCGGTGATGCCCTCCGGGTTGCCCTCTGCGACGACGATGCCCTGGCCGGCGTTGAAGTAGTCGACGAAGTCGTAGTTCTCCTGGCGCTCGGGGGTGTCGGTCATGGCGGCGACGACGACGTCGTAGCGTGCCGTGTCGAGCGACGGGAGGAGCGTGTCGAATGCGACGTTCTCGATCTGGACCTCGAGGCCGAGCTTCTGCCCGACGGCCTTGATGAGGTCCATGTCGAGGCCGATGACGGTGGCGCCGTCGGCGTCGAGGTACTCGTAGGGCGGGTAGTACGCCTCGGTGCCGACCGTGAGGGTGCCGGCGTCGGCGATCTCCTGCGGGAGGAGCGCGACGGCCGCCTCGTCGACGGCGACCTCGGAGACGTCGGCCTCCGGCGCGTCACCGGACGAGCATCCGGCGAGCAGTGCGGTGAGGGCGACGAACGAGGCGCCAGCCAGGCCCGCCTTCATGAGCTTCTTGGATGCCATGTGAATTTCTCCTTCTCTTGATCACCAGCAGTGATCATCTGTAGGCAACATGCGTAATCTAGGAGGCAACTTGCCGCCGGAGGCGCCAAGTCACGCAGGGTTTACAAGGGCGTTACGTGCCGAGCGATCGCTCGGTCTGTGCCGGTGAACGACAGTAGTGGGTCGGGCAAGGTCAGGTCGTGCCTCCCCACGCGGCAGGGGCGAGCACCCAGAGGAGCTCGACCCCCTCTGTCGAGTCGCGCGTGTGCCACGTGTGCGGCTCACGACCGTCGAGCGTTATCGAGTCCCCGGATTCGAGTTCCCACGTCTCGGAGGCGAGCACCACCGTGATCGACCCGCGCAGCACGTGCAGGAAATCGACCTCGCAGTTCACGGAGTACAGCTCCTCCCCGCCGGTTCCGGACATGCCGGCGTCGACGCGGGAGCGCACGACCTGGAAGCGCGGGTCGTTGCGGGGGCTGAGCAGGCGCTCGTACACGTTGGTGCCGCCGAGGTTGATCTGCGGTGCGTCGTCGAAGCGGACGAGCTGCGCATCCGGTGCGCTGAAGAGCTCGCCGACCTCGATGTTGAGCACGTCGCAGAGCAGCACGAGCGTGGAGACGCTCGGCGACGTCTGGTCGCGCTCGACACGACTGAGGAAGCTCTTGCTGAGCCCCGTCGCGCTGGCGAGCTGCTCGATCGTCATCTGGCGAAGCTGGCGCACCGACCGGAGCCTGCCGCCGATGGCGGCGGGCTCGTTGCGCGGCACGACGGGCAGGGCTCTCATCGGTGGACCGCCGGCCGGTCCGTGTGGGTCGCCTCGAACAGCTCGAGGGTGGCGGGCAGCACGAGCACGCGGGGCCCGGGGGTGCGGATGCTCGCGGCGAGCTGGTCGGCGAGCGTGTCCAGCTCCACGGCCCTCGACTCGATGCCGAACGCACGCGCCACCGCCAGGTAGTCGGGGCCCGTGAGCTCGGTCGCCGTGGCCCGCCCGTAGGCCTCGTTCATGTAGCCGCGCAGCACCCCATAGCCGCCATCGTCGACGACGAGCCAGGTCACGCTGAGCTGCGACTGCGCGAGTGTGGACAGCTCGGCGACACCGTAGAGCCCTCCGCCGTCGCCGGAGATCGCGACGACGGGGGCGCCGTTCGGCGTCTCGCGCGAGCGGGACGCGAAGGAGGCGCCGATGGCCGCCGGCAGCCCGAAGCCGAGCCCGCCGCACTGCCCGTTCTCGTACACGCCGCCGCGCGCATCCCACGCCGACCAAGCCCAGTAGGCGCTGATCGTCATATCCCAGAAGGTCGCGACCTCGTCGGGGATGGCCGAGCGCAGGGTGTCCATGAGCTGCCGCTCCGTGGCGAGGGGCTGCGCGTCGAGCCTGCCGCGCACGGTCGCGAGGAGCTCGTCGATGGCGGGGCGCGCATTCGCTCGCTCCCCGAGCTCGCTCGCGCGGAGGCGGTCGAGGACTCCCTGCAGCGCCAGGCCCGCATCGGAGCGGAGCGTGATCGTGCCCTCGTGGTTCGCGCCGAGCACACGCGCGTCGGCGTCGATGTGAATGACGGTGCCCGTCGGGGCGAGTCGGAAGTAGTTCGACGAGAGTTCGCTCAGGCCCGTGCCCACGACGAGCAGCACGTCGGCGGCTTCGAGGAACTCGGTGGTCGCGATGTCCTCGATCCACCCCTCGGCCGAGAGCGGATGCGCCCACGGGAAGGCGCTGCGCCCGCCGTAGGTCGTGACGACGGGGGCCTGCAGCTGCTCGGCGAGCTGCTCGAGCAGTTCCCCGGCGCCGGAGCGGACGACGCCGCCGCCCGCGTAGATGCGCGGCGTGGAGGACTCGGCGAGGAGCCTCGCGACGGCGTCGAGCTGCGCCCCCGTAGCCTCAGGAGCGAGCGCGTACGCCTCCGCAGCGAGGCCGCCGAGCTGCCCGTCCGCGAGCTCGACGCTCGCCTGCTGCACGTCGTGCGGCACCTCGACGTAGACGGGGCCAGCGGGGGCGCTCTGCGCCGTACGCCACGCGTCGACGAGGGTCGGCACGATCTGGTCGACCGAGCGGATGCTCCACGTGCCCTTGGCGATGCCGCGGAAGTGCGACTCCTGGTCGCGCAGCTCGTGCAGGTAGCCGTGAGCCTGGCCGCCGATACCGGGGGTCGGCACCTGCGCCGAGATGAGCAGCACGGGAGAGCTCGCCGTCGCCGCCTCCTGCAGTCCGGGAAGCGCCGTCAGCGCTCCGGGGCCGGCCGAGAGCAGCAGCGGGGTGACGGTTCCGGTGACGCGTGCGTGCCCATCCGCCATGAACGCGGCGTTGTTCTCGACCCGCGCGCCGAGGTAGTCGAGCGACGAGTCGCCGAGCGCGTCGAACATGGGCAGAGCGTGCTGGCCGGGCAGCCCGACCACTCGCTCAGCGCCGAGCGCCTCGAGCGTTCGGATGACGAGCTCCCCGCCGGTGACCTTCTCTGACATCGCTTACCAGTCCCTCTGGAGTTCCATGGTCGAGCAGTGCAGCCCGCCGCCGTTCTTGTTGATCTCGCGGTAGGTGACGGGGATGATCTCCACGCCGTACTTCGAGTTGAGGAGTTCCGCCGTGCGCGGCAGGTGCGAGGGGAAGAGCAGCTTGCGGCGGTCGAGCGTGAGGAGGTTGCAGGCCCAGTCCTCCTGCGGTGCGACGTCGACGGTCTCGATGCCGAGCTTCCAGAGCGCGTCGAGGAAGTCGTATGGCGCGATGCGCGAGTTCACGAGCGCGAGGTCGTCGTCGAGCATGGCGCAGCACAGGTCGAGGTGGATCTGGTAGCCGGGCATCTGCGAGTGGACGAGCTCGATGCCCTGCTCCTCGAGGATGTTCCTGAGCTGACGGTACCCCTCGACGTTGCAGCGCACGGAGGTGCCGAAGAACGCGAGGTCGGGGCGCACCTTGATGAAGCTGCCGCCCTCCACGAGGCCCGTGCCCGTGATCGTGCCGAGGATCGGCATGCCCTGGGCCGCAACGGTCTGGGTGATCGACTGCTCCTCGCCTCGCCGCATGCGCGGTGCGAGGCGGCCGATGATCGCGCCGCCGGGGATCGTGACGAGCGGGTCGCGGGTGAAGACCGACTTCGTGAAGCTGGGGGCGAGGTCGGGGGCCATGACGACCTCGACCTCGTTGTCTTCGAGCACCTTCACGAAGCTGTCGAACTCGCTGTGCAGCTTCTCGAGGTCGGGGAACTCGCGGCCAGACCAGTACCAGCGGCGGTCCGGGTCGACGTAGGCGCCGATCTCGGGCATCCAGGTCGACTCCCCCGCCTTCTCGACGGCTTCGAGGCCGGCGCTGGGGCGGCGCATCATGATGGTGCGGAGGCGTCCGACCTCGTCCTGCGCACCCCACTTGCGGCCCCAGTAGGCGGGCAGCTCGGAGTCGGCGAGGAAGCCGGGTTCGGCCTCAGGGCCGAGGAGGCGGTGGAAGGCGCCGTCTGACATCTCGAGGGTGGGGTCGACGTCGGTCATGTGAAAACCTTTCGTGGTCGCGTCGTTGCGACTCCGAGAAGTTTCGCTCACGACATCATGCGTTGTCTAGTGCGAAACTACGGTTGCTCGTTTCCGAGCACGTGACGCCCATGTTTCGAGCCCGTAACTTCTGCTGAGTCCAGGCACGATGGCGCGCCTGTCACCCAGCAGCTGGATCAGGTCAAGCAGCGGGATCAGAGCAGCGGGATCTCCTCCGCAGGGGCCTCGCCGAGCGCCTCTCGCAGCAGCGGCAGCGCCGCCGTCCAGGCCATCGTCTCGATCTCGGCCGAGGTCGAATCCGCGGCGAGCCCTTCGAGCTCCTCGAAGCCCGAATGGCGCACGGTCAGCGCCGACCCGCCGTCTGCTGGCTCGATCGTGAACTCGACGACGGTGCTGTTCTGCGGTTGCGGGTCCTCCTCCGGCACCGCGGCGAGGCGGTAGCCGAAGCGACGAGGCGACTCCACGAGCGTGACCTCGCCGCGGAACGTGCCGTGCTCCGGCCAGTGCACGGCGAGCACTCCCCCGGGCTCTGCCTCGATCGTCGCGCCACCGAACGCGTACCAGCTCGCAAACGACTCCTGCTCCGTGAGCATGCTCCAGAGCCGCTCCGGTGCGGCCTCGAAGGTGATGGACTTCTCGACGATCTCGGGCGCGTCAGCCATGGTCGCTCCTCAGCTCGGTGGATGTTCGACTCCCCATCTTCGCAAATCTCGACAGGAAGAGCGTCCGAGGCCGGACGAACGGAGGGCCCGGCGCCAGAAGTCTCTGGTGCCGGGCCCTCCGTCTGCTGAGCAGGCTCAGTGACCCATCGGGATCTCCGCGTCGGCGCGCTTCGGCGTCGACTTCACGAAGAACGTGCCGACGATGGTGACGAGCGAGATGCACGCGCCCACGAGGAAGGCAGAGTGGATGCCCTGCGCCTCCGCCGAGACGGGGGCGAGGCCCTCACCGGCCGCCGCGAGCGTCGAGTTGGCCATGACGACGACGAACATCGCCGTGCCTGCGGCTCCGGCCAGCTGCTGCGCCGTGGTCACGACGGCGGAGCCGTGCGAGTACCTCGACTTGGGCAGGTCGCCGAGCGCGCTGGTCATGAGCGGCGTGAACATGAGCGCGAGGCCGATCGAGAGAGTGACGTGGGCGGCGATGACCATCCACTGCTCGGAGTTCTCGCCGAGCATCGTCATGCCCCAGATCGCCGTGCTCACGACGAGCGAGCCGGGGATGATGAGCGGCTTGGTGCCGAACCGGTCGAAGAGACGGCCGACGAACGGCGCGAGCAGACCCATCGTGAGGCCACCGGGCAGCAGGGTGAGGCCGGCGCGGAGAGTGTCGTAGCCGAGCACCTCCTGCATGTAGATGGGCAGCAGGATGATCGTGCCGAACAGCGACATGAAGCTCACCGCGAGGAGGATGAGCGACACCGTGAACTGGCGGCTCGTGAAGACGCGCAGGTCGAGGAGCGCGGAGTCCGTCTTCTGCCGCGCGATCTGGCGCCAGATGAATGCGCCGAGCGCGAGCACGCCGACGAGGATCGGGACGAACGCGGGGACGACGGCCGTCGCCGAGCTCTCGCCGAGCCCGGAGAAGCCGTAGACGAGGCCGCCGAACGCGAAGGCGGAGAGGATGACGGAGAGCACGTCGATCTTCGCCTGGCGCGGCTCGGTGACGTTCTTGATGAACAGGGCTCCGAGGACGAGCGCGACGATGGCGATCGGGAGGACGAAGCCGAACATCCAGCGCCACTCGAAGACCTGCAGGATGAGGCCGGAGACCGTCGGTCCGATAGCGGGTGCGACCGAGATGACGATGGAGATGTTGCCCATCGTGCGGCCACGACGCTCCGGCGGGACCATGTTGAGCACGGTCGTCATGAGCAGCGGCATCATGATGGCGGTACCGGAGGCCTGCACGATGCGGCCGAGGAGCAGGACCTCGAAGCCGGGCGCGAGGAAGCAGAGCAGCGTTCCGAGCGAGAAGAGGATCATCGCTGCCATGAACACCTGGCGCACGTGGAACCGCTGCAGCAGGAAGCCCGTGATGGGGATGACGACGGCCATGACCAGCATGAAGGCGGTCGTGAGCCACTGGCCGGTCGCCAGCGGGATGCCGAGGTCGGCGTTGAGGGCGGGCAGGGCCACGCCCATGATCGTCTCGTTGAGGATGACGACAAACGCGGAGACGAGCAGGAGTGGGATCACGAAGCGAGTGCGCGGGTCCGCGCCGAGCTCGCTCGTGGAGGCGGCTGCGCCCGCGGATGCGGACTCAGCTGGGGTCGGTTCGGCGTCGCGGGTCGCGGTGCGCGAGTCGGTCACAGTACTCCTTGAGAGGTTCAGATCTTGGCGTGCGGGCATGCCCGCACGGTCGGGGTTAACGCGGTGACCGCTCTCCGCATTCCCCGGCGCGTCGCTCACGTCAGGCTGAGGAAGCCGGCCTCATCGAACACCTCGACGCCTCTCGCCGTGAGGATGAACTCGGTGAAGGCGGCGGCCGCCTCCGGATTGGGCGCGGCCTTGAGCGGGACGATGCCGTAGTTGTTGACCGCGTCGAGCGCCTCGGGGAACTCGATGGCCGTGACCTCGCTCGCCGCGGCCTTCGCGTCGCTCGCGTAGACGAGTCCTGCATCGGCCTCGCCGAGGCGCACTTTCGAGAGCACCTCCTTGACGTCGCTCTCCTTGGTGTCGGGCTTCGGAACGATGTCGTTCTGCTCGAAGAGCTTGGCGCTCGCGGCGCCGCAGGGAACCTTCGCGGCGCAGACGGCGATCTTCAGCGTGGGGTCGGCGAAGTCCTTGAGGCCCGTGACACCGGCCGGGTTGCCCTTTGGCGTCACGATGACCAGCGCGTTGCGGGTGAACGTCGCGGGGGTCCATTCGACGAGTCCGGCATCCACGACCGTCTTCATCGTCGCGTCGTCGGCGGAGGCGAACACGTCGACGGGAGTGCTGCCCGCCACGATCTCGTCGGCGAGCGTCGTGCTGCCCCCGAAGTTCAGGGTCACGGTGACGCCGGGGTGCTCCGCTTCGAACTCCCCCGCAAGCTGCGTGAACGTCTCGGTGAGCGAGGACGCGGCATACACGGTGACGTTGCCGGTCGGGCCGGTCTCGCTGGGTGATGGAGACACGGATGCCTCGCCGGAAGGCCCAGTCGGGGCTGTCATCGGAGCACACCCTGCGAGCGCGCCAAGGACGAGGATCCCGAGGGCGGCGGCGACGGACCGGAGCGTTCTTGCTCTCCGCTTCCTAGGCACTGTGCACTCCTTCGATTCCCACGTTCGTCGCCTTCACGCTGGCCACGACGAGGCTCCCCACCTCGAGGCCGAGCTCGTCGACGGCCTCGCGTGACACGAGCGACACGATTCTGAAGGGGCCCGCCTGCACCTCGACCTGGGCCATGACGGTGTCGAGCGTCAGCTTGGTGACGATGCCTCGCATCCGGTTGCGGGCGGATGCGGGCGGCAGCTCGCCCGAGTCGGCTCTGGCGTCGCTGTCGGCGAGTTCCTTGGCGAGGGCCGCGAGCTGAGCGCCCGCGACGGTCTTCGCGCCGGCGTCTCCCTGCAGGTCGAGGCGGCCGCTCGCACCCCAGCGACGAACGGTGTCGTCGCTGACCCCGAGGAGCGATGCGGCCTCGCTGACCCGGTATCGCTGTTCTGCCATGCGGGCATCTTCTCACGCGCTCCCGCATGTGCGTGGCCCGTGCTCTGGTGGGAACCGCAGCTGCGCTTGCCGGGCCGCTGATGCGCGCTCGCAGGACAGTCAGCGCAGGATCTCGACGAGCAGCACCCACGCGTTGAGCGTCGCCCCGGCGAAGGTGAGGAGGAAGCCCGCAGCGACCCAGTACAAGGCCTCTTCCGATGCCCCGAGGGCGAGCACTGCTCCGACGATCATGGGCAGCAGCTGGAGGATGCTCCAGAGCGCGCGCAGCACGTGATCCCGCAGGTGCCCGTGAGGGGTCCTGAAGCCGATGACGCTTGTGCGCCAGTACAGCGCGGCCACGACGAGGGTGAAGACGAGCGTCACTGCGCCGAAATCCGGAAGGCTGATGGCGGGGATGAGACCGGCCGCGCCGACGATGACGATGAGGAGCAGCGAGGCGATGGTGGCCCCGGCCCTGGACGGCATGCTCTCGATCGCGATGATGGTCGCGACGTTGACGGACATGGCGACGATGATGAGGCCCGCGAGCGCGGCGCCGGCGCCCACCGTCGCGACGAAGAAGCTCTCCCAGCTCGCTAGCTCCATGCCCCCGCACCGGCCTCTGCGTCAGCGTCTGCGTCTGCCTCGGCGTCGGCGTCGGTTTCCGAGTCGAGCGCCGTCTCCACGTCGAGCGCTGCTTCCTCGGCGGCCACGATGCGGTCGGGGCGCGAGTAGATGACCATCGACTCTCCGCGGAGGAACCCGATGAGGGTCATGCCGCTGGCCTCGGCGAGGTCGGCGGCGAGCGATGAGGGGGCTGAGACGGCCGCGAGGATGGGGATGCCCGCCATCTTCGCCTTCTGGACGAGCTCGAAGCTCGATCGGCCCGACACCTGCAGCACCGTCCCGGTCAGCGGGAGCCGGTCGTTCTGCACCGCCCAGCCGACGACCTTGTCGACGGCGTTGTGCCGTCCGACGTCCTCGCGCAGCACGAGGAGGTCGCCGGTCGCGGCGTCGAAGAGCGCCGCCGCGTGCAGGCCGCCGGTCTTCTCGAACACCTCCTGCTGTTCCCTGAGCTTGTCGGGGAACGTGACGAGCCGAGCCGCCTGGAGCGTGACGGGGTCGCGGGCCACGTCGTAGCTCGAGGTCAGCTCGACGGCGTCGATGCTCGCCTTGCCGCAGAGCCCGCAGGAGCTCGTGGTGTAGAAGTTGCGCGCGAGGTCGGGGTCAGGTGGCGGGGTCTCAGCGGACAGGCGGACGTCGAGCACGTTGTAGGTGTTGAGACCATCCGCGCTCCCGTCGGCACCGGCGCAGTACATCGCCGAGCGGAACTGCTCGCCGCGCGAGATGACGCCCTCGGAGACGAGGAAGCCTGCTGCGAGCTCGAAGTCGTTGCCCGGGGTGCGCATCGTGATCGCCAGCTGCTGTCCGCCGACGCGGATCTCGAGGGGCTCTTCGGCCGCGAGGAAGTCGGCCTTCCTGCTCGGGGGCTTCCCGAGGCTCAGCCGTGTGACGCTCCGTCGCACCGTGATCCGACCCACGCGATCATGCTAGCTCGCCGCGCGCGTCCGCGCCCGCCCACCATTCCTGCCGAGAGCGCACTTGTGGTCGTCATTCTTCGCGGGTAGCGACCACAAGTCAGCTCTGGTCGGCGGGCGTCGCGGGCGTCGCGAGGGCGAGGCGAACCCGGGCAGGGTCGGCTGCCGGTTGGCTGCGCGGGATACGGCGGTAGGGTGACGCCATGCGCCTCGCACCGCTTGTCGAACCGTCCCCAGAGCTCCGGGGCGACGAGCTCGCCCGAACCGCTCGACAGCGCCGCCTGCCCGAGCTCGGCGAGATCGGGCAGCGCCGCCTCGCCGCCAGCCGGGTCGCGGTCCTGGGAGCCGGGGGCCTCGGCGCTCCGGCCCTGCAGTACCTCGCGGCCGCGGGAGTCGGCACGATCGGGGTCATCGACGCGGATGCGGTCGAGCCGAGCAACCTGCACCGGCAGGTCATCCACGGCATCGACGACGTCGGCGCTCGCAAGACCGCGAGCGCGGCCCGCAGCCTCCGGCGGCTCGCGCCGGACGTGACGGTTGTCGAGCACGACGAGCGCCTCGATGGCGCGAACGCCGAGCGCATCCTCGGCGGCTACGACCTCGTGCTCGACGGTGCCGACAACTTCCCGACGCGCTACGCCGTCGCCGACGCGTGCACGAGCCTCGGCCTGCCGCTCGTGTGGGGCTCCGTGCTGCGCTTCGACGCGCAGCTCACGGTGTTCTGGTCGACGCCGCCGGCGCCCGCGGAGGGCGTCACCCTGCGCGACGTGTTCCCCGAGCCGCCGCCGGAGGGCTCGGTGCCGTCGTGTGCCGAGGCGGGTGTGCTCGGCGCGCTCTGCGGCGTCGTGGGCTCGATGATGGCGACCGAGGCGATCAAGCTCATCACCGGGATCGGCGACGTGCTCCTCGGCAGGCTCCTCGTCGTCGAGGCGCTCACGATGCGCGTCTCCGAGGTCCCGCTCCGGGCGGCCGATCACGCCGCCCGTGACCACGTGGCGGGCGCCTCGGCCCCGTCGGCGGCATACTCGACGTCGCAGACAGCATCCCCCGCACCGGAGGAGGACCGAGCAGCCCCGCAGGCGAGGCTGGCCCCGCTCGACTTCGATCCGGTTCGGGACTCGCACGGCCGGCTGATCGACGTGCGCGAGCCGGACGAATACGCCGTCGATGCGCTCCCAGGTGCCTCTTCGCTGCCGCTCAGCGAGCTGCTCCAGCTCGAGCGCGAGCCGGACGTGCTGAGGGCGCGGCTCCTCGGGCTCGAGGCTGGGCACGCCAGCACGTCGGATGCCCCGTTCAACCTCTACTGCGTCTCCGCCGCGAGGGCCAGGCGGGCGGCGCTGCTCCTCGCGCCGCACGGCTTCGACGTGCGAGTGGTGCAGACACCTCAGCTGCAGGTGCTGCGAGCGTCCAGCGGCACGCTCGGCGCGGATGCGTCGCAAACGGGGGCACGGGCATGATCGAGGTCGAGACGCAGCTTGCACGCGTGCTGGGCGAGTCCCGCCAGCTTCCGAGCGATACCGTTCCGCTGGCAGCAGCCCACGGCAGGTACCTGGCGGAGAGCCTCGTGTCGCGATACGCACTGCCACCCTGGACGAACTCGGCCATGGACGGCTACGCGGTCCGCTCCGACGACGTGGCCGCAGCGAGCCCCGAGTCGCCGGTGGTCCTCGACGTCGTCGCAGACCTTCCGGCGGGCACCGCCTCCGACCCCTCGCTCGCGAGCGGACAGGCCGCCCGCATCATGACGGGCGCCCCCGTCCCGGCGGACGCCGACGCGATCGTGCCCGTCGAGGCGACCGACGGCGGCGAGCGGCGGGTGAGCATCACCGCCTCGGCCAAGCGCGGCGTGCACATCCGCTCGGCCGGCGAGGACCGCCAGCCGGGAGACCCGCTCGTCACCGCGGGGTCGCGCGGGAGCGCCGAGGCCCTCTCCGCACTGGCCTCGGCCGGGTACGGCACGGTCTCCGTCGCGCGACGCCCACGCGTCGCCGTGATCGCCACAGGAAGCGAGCTCGTCGCACCAGGCGAGGCGCTCGAGCGCGGGCAGATCCCCGACTCGAACTCGCTCCTCATCTCCTCCCTGGCCATCGAGCACGGGAGCGAGCTCGTCGACGTCATCCGAGTCTCCGACGAGGTCGCCGAACTGGAGGCGGCGCTGCAGGCGCTCGCAGGCCGCTGCGACGTGATCGTGCTGACGGGCGGCGTGAGCATGGGCGCCTACGACCCCGTCAAGGAGCTCCTCTCCCCCGGCGGCCAGGTGCGCTTCGAGAAGGTCGCGATGCAGCCGGGCAAGCCACAGGGCTTCGGTCGCCTCGCCGAGCCGTGGGTCGGCGAGGGCGAGCTCGGCCCACTCGTCTTCGGCCTCCCCGGCAACCCCGTCAGCGCCTGGGTGTCGTTCCTCGTCTTCGTCCGGCCGTGCCTGCGCGCCCTGCAGGGAGCCTCCGTCGTCGAGGACCCGCGCCTGAGCGCGCGCGCCGAGACCGGCTGGCGCACACCGCCCGGGCGCCGCCAGTACCTGCCCGCGCGCATCCGCACCACCGACTCGGGGGTCGTGGTCTCGCCGGCCGCCGCTCGGGGATCGGGTTCGCACCTCGTGGGCAGCCTCGCCGACGCGAACGGCTACGCCATCGTGGATGCGCGTGTCGAGCGGGTCGAAGAGGGCGACGTCGTGCAGGTGGTCCGCCTGATGTCGGACGTGGATGCCAGACTCTGACCATGACGAACTTCACGCACCTCGACGCAGCCGGCCACGCACGGATGGTCGACGTCACCGAGAAGCAGCCGACGGTGCGTGCCGCGACGGCATCCGGCATGGTCTACTGCGGCGCCGACGTGCTCGAGGCACTCACCAACGATGCGGTGCCGAAGGGAGACGCGTTCGCCGTGGCGCGCATCGCCGGCATCCAGGGCGCGAAGAAGTGCGCTGAGCTCCTGCCGCTCGCCCACATCATCGGCGTCCACGGCGCCACCGTCGATCTCGAGCTGCGAGGCGACGGCGTGCTCATCACGGCGACGGTGCGCACCGCCGACCGCACCGGCGTCGAGATGGAGGCCTTCACTGCCGTCTCGGTCGCAGCGCTCGCGCTGGTCGACATGGTCAAGGGCATCGACAAGTCGGTCACGATCGGAGACATCAAGCTCATCGCGAAGACGGGCGGGAAGTCGGGGCCGTGGAAGCGCGAGCAGTAGCGCAGCCGCCGCGCAGCCGCCGCCCGACCCCGGGTCTCGATGCGGTCATCCTCGCGGGTGGCCGCGGCTCCCGTCTCGGTGGCGTCAGCAAGGGCGACCTCGAGGTCGGGGGCAGGCGCCTCATCGACGTCGCGGTCGGCGCGGCTCACGACGCCGGCGCGATCCGTACCCTCGTGGTCGGTGCACTCGCCGTGCAGACACCCGCCGAGCTGATCCGCGAGGAACCCCTGTTCGGCGGACCGGCAGCTGGCCTCGCGGCCGCCCTCCCCAGCGTCTCGGCGCCGTGGCTGCTCCTGCTCGCCTGCGACCTGCCACGAGCTCCTGCGCTCGTCGAGCTCCTCACGGAGGCGAGCGGCCGGGGCCTGCAGGCGTCGGACGGTGAGTCTGAACCTGAAGCTGACACTGACGGGGACGGCTCCCCATCTGCCTCGGCGGTGGGGGCTGCCTCGGCACATGGCGCACCCGTGGGCGGCCCCGACGGATTCGTGGTCGTCGATAGCGATGGACGCCCGCAGTGGCTTGCCGGCATCTACCGCACGACGGCGCTCAAGCGCGCCCTCGAGCGTGCGGCCGCAGCGTCCGGTGCCCATGGCCTGGCCCTCCGCCACGTCCTGGAGCCCCTCGCACTGACCCGGGTGCCGGACCGACGCGGCGCCAGCGCCGACATCGACACCCCAGAGCAGCTCGCGGCCGCACGCGCCGACGCGGCGGTCGACGTGCTGGCGCCGCACAGCAGACCATGACCGCTCACGGAAGGGCCCAGAGACCATGACCGAAACTCCCAAGCACCTGCCACCGGAAGCACTCGACGCCTGGCTCGCCGAGGCCAAGCGCGTGCTCGAGATCGACGACGAGATCGACATCGCAGCGCTCCTCGACGTCGCGAAGGACGTCGCGCACAACGTCGCCAGGCCAGCGGCACCCCTCACGACCTTCGCGCTCGGGCTCGCCCTCGGCCGGCGGAGCTCCGCCACCGGCTCCCCCGAAGCCTTCAGCCGACTCGCTGAGCTCGTGACGGCTCGCGCGCTCTCCTGGGAGCAGGAGTCGTGAGCGCCCCGAGCCGCGTCCGCGTCTTCGCCGGAGCGGCGGAGGCCGTCGGCGGCAGCGACTTCACGCTCGAAGCAGCGACGGTGGCCGCGCTCGTCCGCACGCTCAACCCCTCGGGCGACGTCCACGTCGCGGAGGTGCTCTCCCGGTGCTCGTTCCTGATCGACGGCGTGCGCACCTCCGACGCCGAAGCACCGATCGCACCCGGTGCATCCGTCGACGTGCTGCCGCCCTTCGCGGGAGGCTGAAGCGACCGCCGGGTGGTCAGCCGCCGATGGCGTTCATCCCGCGAGCTGGCTGGAGGAAGCTCGGGTCGTTGATGGCGTGCCCCGGCAGCTTGTTGTGGATGCACGAGCGCAGCAGGCCGTCGATCGCGAGATCCGTCGCGGCGGCGCTTGCCGCGCTGTCGGCCGCAGCGCCGGAGGCTCCTGAGCCGGCGGCCTCGGCTCGGAGGATCGGCATGAGGTCGTACTCGCTCGTCGAGAACAGGCAGTTGCGCAGTTGACCGTCGGCGGTGAGGCGCAGGCGATCGCAGTTGCCGCAGAAGGGCGCCGTGACAGAGGCGATGACGCCGACCGTGTGCGGGCCGCCGTCGAGCGTCCACCGTTCGGCGGGGGCGCCGCCGCGGCCGGGCACGGGCTCAAGCGTGAACCTCGCGCTGAGCGACTCGAGGATCTCCTCGCGCGTCACCATCTGCGCGCGGTCCCAGGTGTGTCCGGCATCGAGCGGCATCTGCTCGATGAAGCGCAGCTGCGCGTCGTGCTCCATGGCGAACTCCACGAGCTCGACGATCTCGTCGTCGTTCACGCCGCGCATCGCGACAGCGTTGAGTTTGAGGGGCCGCAGGGAGGAGTTCTGGGCGGCGCGGATGCCGATGAGCACCTCATCGAGCTTGTCTCGCCTCGTGAGCGCCGTGAAGCGCTCGCGTCTGATGGTGTCGATGGAGATGTTGAGCCTGTCGAGGCCGGCGTCGATGAGGTCGGGAAGCATCTGCGGGAGGCGGATGCCGTTGGTGGTCATCGCGACCTGGACGGGGCCATCCGGGCCCCGGAGCTCGGAGATGCGCCGCACGACGTCGACGACATCGGGACGCAGGAGCGGCTCACCGCCGGTAAGCCGGAACGTGGTGATGCCGGAGGCCGCCGCGATCCGCGCGATGCGCACGATCTGCTCGGTGGAGAGGATGCTCGCCTTGGCCAGCCATTCGACGCCCTCGGCCGGCATGCAGTACGTGCACCGCAGCGAGCACTTGTCGGTGAGGGAGATGCGGAGGTCGCGGTGCACCCGGCCGTGCTTGTCGACGATCGGGTCGCCGGGAGCCGGCTCGAGCTGCGGCTCCACGAGCCTCGGGCGGCGTGCGATCGTGACGGGGACGCCGGTCATGGCAGACCCACCCAGGAGGTTGCGCCGTCGGCCTCGTGCTGCTGCTTCCAGATCGGCACCTCGGCCTTGACCGCCTCGACGAGAGCCCGGCTCACCTCGTAGGCGTCGCCGCGGTGCGCGCTGGCGACGCAGGCGATGAGGGCGATGTCGCCCACTCGGAGGTGTCCGATGCGGTGGCTCACGGCGACCCGAACGCCGTCGCGGGCGTGGTGCGCGACGAGGCTCTCGAGCACTCGCTCGGCGTCGGGATGCGCGGTGTAGTCGAGCGAGACGACTCGTCCGCTCGCTTCGGGGTCATGGTCCCGGATCTGGCCGACGAAGGTCACGACGGCGCCCGCGTGGGGATCCTCGACGGCGGCGAGGTGCTCGGCGAGGAGCAGCTCGTCGCTCGTGACTCGGGCGAGGGGGCTGGCACTCACGGAGCGTGGTCTCCGCCGCGGAGCTGGTCCAGGATGTGCGGGATGAGCGGTGCTAGCAGCGCGACGCCGTCCCGTGCCGCACCAGGTGAGCCGGCGAGGTTGACGACGAGGCTCGGCGCTCCGCGCCCCGGTCGGTCGATGATGCCGGCGAGCCCGCGCGACAGCACGGCCGTCGGGACCCGGTCGCGCGCTGTCGCTCGCAGCGCTTCGGCGATGCCGGGAAGCTCGCGGGTGATGAGGGGCCAGGTGGCCTCCGGCGTCTCGTCGCGGGGCGAGAGACCCGTGCCGCCGAGGGTGAGGATGATGTGTGCGTCCGAGTCCGCCGCGTGGGCGATGGCGTCACGAACGACCGTGGCTCCATCGGGGACGACGCTGAGCGTCACCGCCGTGTAGCCATGCCTGGCGAGCGCCTCGAGCGCCGCTGGACCCGAGAGATCCTCGCGCTCGCCCCGCGAAGACCGATCCGAGACCGTGATGACGGCGATCGTGGCCTGCTGTGCTGGGGACGCTTCCTGCATGGATCGAGCGTACCCGCTTGTCTTGCCCGTCAGCCCAGCTCGACTCAGGCGGCGAGCGCTCCCGTGGCCGCCGCGATGCCGAGCAGCACCACGGCGAGCAGCGGGAAGCTGCCCTGGACGGTGCCGGCGCGCAGCTTCGTGCGGTCGCTCGTGACCAGGACGAGCGCGGCGAGCAGCATGGAGCCCGCACCGGCGAAGATCAGCGTCGCGCCGACCACGCTGTTGCCCGCGATCGCGAGGATGACGCCGAGTCCGGCGATGATCGCGAGGAAGAGGTTGTAGAAGCCCTGGTTGTAGGCCATCGACTTGGTCGTCTGGGCGACCTCGAGGGAGGGGATGCCGAAGGTCTTCCTCGTCGATTCCGCCGTCCAGCGGACGGACTCGAGGATGAAGATGTAGACGTGGACAAGCGCCGCGAGGGCAGCGAAGACGAGGGCGGCGATAAGCATGTCAGCTCCAGGATCGGTGTATTCTGCAACGAACGTTACAGTATCGGAGGCCACATGGCACGCACGATGAGCTTCGACCGCCAAGATGCCATCGCCGGAGCACGAACCCTCTTCTGGCGCCGTGGCTACGACTCCGCGTCGACGAGCGACATCGAAGCCGCCACTGGCCTGAGCCGATCGAGCATCTACAACACCTTCGGCAGCAAGCGCGGCCTCTTCGACGCCTGCGTGCGGAGCTACCTGGACGACGTCGTGCACCCACTGCTCGCACCACTGCTTGCGGACCCGACTCCCGCATCCGCGCTCGACGACTACCTCGCTCGCCTCGCCGCTGCCGTCGCAGCCCAAGGGCGCCGCGACGACGTCCGCGGCTGCCTCCTGCTCGCGACGGCCGCCAGCTCACTCTCCGAAGACCGGGAGATTCGCGCCTCGATCACCGACTACCGAGCAACGCTCGAGCGCGCGATCTCGCGCGGCACCCGCGCCCTCGACCTCGCTGAGGGCGCCGCCACGCTCGTGACCGCGGCCGTCGTCGGCGCCCTGACGATCGCCCGCGTCGATGGCGATGCAGCACGCGACGCTCTCGAGGCGGCTCGCCAGCTCCTTCGAGCCTGAGGTTCATCAACCAAAGGGTTGACAAGGCCTCCCGCGCGTCGCACACTGGTTTCATCAACCACACGGTTGACGAAACAAGTCGAGGAGCTATGACCACCGACGCGCTCTCCCCCGTCTTCGCAGCGCTTGCCGACCCGACGAGACGCGACATCGTCGCGAGGCTCGCCAGCGGCGACGCGACCGTCGGAGAGCTCGCAGCCCCCTACGACGTTTCCGTGCAGGCGATCTCGAAGCACCTGCGCGTCCTGGAGGACTCGGGCCTCGTCACCCGCACGAGCAGCGCGGTCCGCGCACCCCGGCACCTCGAAGCCGAGGTCCTCAGCCTCATGACCGCGTGGATCGAGCGCTACCAGGCAGCCGCAGAGGCGCGGTTCCGCCGACTCGATGCGCTGCTCGAGACCTTGCCGGACGACGCCACGCAGCGCCCAGCACCAGCACCAGAACCAGAACCAGAACCAGAACCAGAACCAGCGAAAGGAACCACATCATGAGCACCACATCAGCCAACGACACCGCCGTCACGGTTGGCGAAGACGTGCCGAACGTCTCCGTCGTCCGCGAGTTCGAGGCCGCCCCGGACCGCGTGTTCCGCGCATTCGTCGACCCCGACCTCTTCACGAAGTGGGTCGGCCCGCACGAGGTCTCGACGAATATCGACCACTGGAACGCGGCCACGGGCGGCGCCTACCGGTGGGTGAATCTCAAGGACGGCGAGGAGATCGCGACCTTCTACGGCTCGTTCCACGAGGTCCGGGAGAACGAGCGCATCGTGCAGACGCAGACCTTCGAGATGATTCCGGACGGCGTGCTCCTCGAGACCATCGTGTTCGAGGCGCTCGAGGGAGGCCGCACGCGAGTGACGAGCACGAGCCTGCTCGAGTCGTTCGAGATGCGCGACGGGCTCGTCGCGAGCGGCATGGAGCACGGCGTGCGAGAGGGGTACGAGAAGCTCGACGCCCTCCTCGCGCCCTGAGCCGCCCCTCTTCGAAGGCGCCGCGTCCCTCCGAGGCGGGCGCGCACCAGCCAGCCTGTCCAACTTCAGTGCAATATTCGACCCAATCGACCTCGCGATGGCGCGAGACCCCGGAATTGCACTGAAGTTGGACAGGCACTCGAGCAGGCACTCACGTGCCGCGCGGGTCAGGCCGCCATCGCGACTCGAGGCAGCCGGTCGAAGAGCTTGTCGAAGACCGCCAGCCGGTCGAACTGGAGCGCGTAGTCGCGCGCCTGGACGGCGAGCAGCCGCCGCTCGGCGGCGCTCGTCTCGAGCACTGCCGTGTTGAGCGCGTCCGCGATCGACGACGGGCTGTTGACGGGCACGATGAGTGCGTGGTCACCCACGGCCTCCCCCACGCCGCCGGTGACGGTCGTGATGACCGGCCCGCCGCCTGCGAGCATCTTCTCGGCGAGCGCGATGCCGAAGGTCTCGATGAACTCGGGGCGCGGCTTCGTGGGCAGCACGAACGCCGCGCATCCGGCCATCAGGAAGGGCTTCTCGGCGTCGCCCACGTCCTCGAGGAAGTGGATGCGGTCGGCCAGCGGTGACGCCGCGCCGATCGCCTTCAGCTCCTCGGCCTGCGGCCCTCGTCCCGCGATGACGAGCTGGATCTCGGGGTCGTCCGCGACGCGGGACTGCTCGAAGCCCGCGATGAGGTCCTCGACGCCCTTCGCCTCTGTCAGCCTCGACAGGAACATGACGTAGCCGTCCCGCTTGAGCCCACGAGCTTCTACGGCGGCGGTGATGTCGTCGTCGGCGAGGTCGACGTACGCGCTCGAGTCGATGGCCGGGTAGGAGATGTCGATGCGCTCCTGGCACTGGGGCGCGTAGCGGGTGCCGTGCTGTGCATCCACCTTGGCAGCCTCACCCACGATGAGGTCGCGTGTGTACTCGGAGACAGCGACGCACACGTCCTGGGACAGGTACGCCGAGAGGATGTGGGCTGCCGCGCCGAGGCGGCCGTCCTCGACGGCGTGCTTGACGACGTTGGTGACGTCGGAGCCGACGGCCTCGGCGATGGTGGTGACGTTGACGGGCAGGCCCGTCGAACGGGCGACGGTGAGCGCCTCCGCCACGGCGAGCGTGTGCGGGCTGAGGTAGAGCGACATGCAGACGGTCGGCACCCCGTCCGTGAAGAGCTCGACGAGGCGCCCGACGAGCCCCGCGAGGTAGCGGCCGTCCGGAACCTTGTAGTCGCCGACGGGCGCGGGTCGGTCGACGAAGATGCCCTCGCTGTAGGGCATGACCGTCTCGAGGGGCTTGAGCGGCAGCCCTGCCGCTTGCAGGCGCTCGATGGGCCACGTGACGATGCGCACCTCGTCGAAGCCGCGAAGGCGTGCGGCCTCCGCCAGGTTGCGGGCCTCGACGGAGTGCCCGCAGATGACTGGATCGGCGCGGACGACGATCACGAGGCGGTTCTGGATCTTGTTCATGAGGGTCCTCCCGGGTTTGGTGTCGCCGGCTGGCCGTCGACGAGGGGTGGGGTGGCGGGGATGGATGCTGCGGGTGAGGTAGGTGCGGCTGGTGGGGCGGATGCTGGGGCTGGGAATGACGACGGCAGGTCCTGTTCGCGGGTGCCCCAGTCGCTCGGCTCGGGCCCGAGCTCCAGGTGCAGCTCCTGCGCCGCCATGAGCTCGCTGGGCGACAGCCAGCTCCTGCTGAGCGGCCTGCCGTCGAGGTGGGCGCTCTGCACGTACTGGACTGGGCCGCCGTGCGCGGGTTCGCGGAACCCTGTCGTCGTGATGCGGAAGCGCTCCCCGTAGACCGCGAGCGACGACTCGGCGAAGGCGGGCGCGTTGATGAGGAAGCTCGCCTGTCCTGCCACGGGGAACAGCCCGAGCGAGGCCCAGACGTACCAGGAGCTGAGGCCGCCCGAGTCGTCGTTGCCTGGCAGGCCGCCTCGTCCCGTCGCGTATTGCTGGGTGATGATGGCGTGCACGATCTCCGCGGTCCGGTCCGGTCGTCCGGCGTAGTGGTACGCCCATGGCGCCTCCATGTCCGGTTCGTTGTTGAGGCCTTCGAAGCGTCCGAGGGCGTAGCCGGCCGCGAGTTCCTCGATGCCGGGCGAGCGGCCGGGCTGCACGACCGGCTGGGCGCCGTAGCCGAAGAACTCGTCGAGTTGCGCGACGAAGCCCTCCGGCCCACCGCTCAGCTGCATCCGCCCTGCCATGTCGTGGAGGATCCGGAACGAGTAGTTGTGCTTGGAGCCCTCGTAGAAGTTGGAGTCGACGAGCAGGCCCGTGGCCGGGTCGAACGCGCCCCGCCACTGTCCTGCGCGCTTCTCGAGCTGCTGGACGAGCTGGAGGTCGCCGACGCGAGCCGCGACGCGGGCCGTGCACCAGTACCCGAACGCGAGGTCGAGGGTGTGCGTGATGGGATGCGCGACGCCGCGCAGCAGGAACTCCTCGCCGTACGTGCGCCGCAGGTCATCGGCCATGTGCACAAGCGCCCAGTCCCAGTCGATGCCGGGCAGTCCGAGCTGGCAGAGGTCGGCGAGGAAGGTGTGCGCGAGTGCGCTGCCCTGTCGGGAGAAGCGGTCGCTGCCCTTGGCCATGCGGTAGCCGATCGGGAAGTTGCCTTCCTCCTCGCAGATGGTGAGGAGCGCATTGGCGAGCTCGACGGCCTTGTCCGGACGCAGCGCGGTGAGCAGGGGAAGCTGGGTGCGGTAGATGTCCCACATCGTCGACAGGTCGAAGACGAAGGGTCCGTCGCTTGGCCAGAAGGGGCTCTCGTTGAGCGCGAAGGAGGGCTTGACGAACGAGTGGTACATGGCCGTCGAGAAGACCGTCTCGCGCTCGGTCGAGCCCGTCTCGACCTGGACCTCGTCGAGCAGCTCCTGCCAGGCGCGCCCGGTCTCGGCGAGTCGGTCCGAGAACCTGCCCTCCCCGTCGCCGCAATCGTCCCTGAGGTTCTGCTCGGCCTGCTCGACCCCGCGCAGGGAGAAGCCGATGCGCACCTCGACGACCTGGCCCTCCTCGCTCGGGCCCGCCCACATGAGGCCGAAGGGCCGCAGCGTCGTGGGGCGGATGTGGTCGAAGTCGAGCCGCGTGCCGCCGGGCATGAGGCGCCGATCGTGCCACAGCATCTGGCGCCACTGGGGAGTGTCGCACTCGATGTGCACGGCGAGCGGGGCGCCCTCCGCCACGATCTCTCCCCTCGCCACGCCGGGCCTGACGGTCTCGAGGTGGGCCCGCAGCGGGACGGTGGCCCCGTAGGGGATGGCGAGGCCGCCGAGCGAGAAGTCGACGACGACCCTGGCGCTCGAGTGCTTCGGGAACGTGTATCGGTGCACGGCGCTCTTGGGGCCCACGGTGATCTCGGCGCGGATGCCGTTGCCGAGCGTCGCCGCGTAGTAGCCGGGTGAGGCGTCCTCGTCGTCGAGCGACCAGGTGCGCCCGAGCACGTCGAGCGGCTCGATCATGGGCGTGACGCGGAAGTAGTTGTAGTACTTGCGGATCGCCCCGGTGCCCGATTGCTGGAAGTGCGTGAATCCCGAGGCGAGCGTGCCGTCGTAGATCGTCTCGGGGATGCCCTCGAGGCTGAGGTCGTAGCGACCGTAGCCGGTCGGGTACGCGCCAGAGTAGGCGCAGGCCGAGACCATCCCGAGTGGGTAGGTGGCGCCCGGATGCGTGTTGCCGATCTGCGGCTTCGGCCACCACCAGGTCGCGGCGAGGCCCGTCTGCGTCGGCAGCGCGGTGGGCTCTGTGCCGATGAACGGGTCTACGCGGGTGGTCATGCTGTGAGCCTGGACGGGCCCTGCTACGGGAGTGTGGACGTCACGTTACGTTCACGCGTCGGGAGACTGTGCACGCCCTGGGTCGCGCACGCGAGCTCGCGGGGCGAGCGTGGGCACGGCGACGGCGCGCGTCCGTCACACCAGTGGGCGGTCGCGGCGGATGCGCCAGCGCACGTCGGCCAGCAGGAGCCGGTACACGAGGCCGGAGGCGGCGAGCGGGAGCACGCGCTCGATTCGCACGAAGACGGCGCGCTGCCGCCGGAACCACGTCTCGTCACCCGGCGTCCACCTGACGCGGAGCGCGCGCCGGAACTCGGGCGGCAGGAAGCCGACCGTGAGCCTCTGATGCCACGCCCGCATCCGCTCGGGAAGCACCGCCGCGGCGAATTCGAGCCTGGCGATGCCGAGCAGGTAGCTGCGAACCTCGTCGTCGATGCGCAGCTTCGTGAGCTCGCCGCGCCAGTACTCCTCGAAAGCGGCGGTGCTGCCCGGCCACGCGCTCGGCGGCATCTGCAGGGTGGTCCCGAAGACGCGCCCTTCGAGCAGGAAGCGCTCCGCGGATGCGCCTGCCTGCGGGCCTTCGACGAGCTCGAGCACGTCGCGGGAGCCCACGAACAGGCATGCCGCGACCCAGCGCTGCAGGTCGACGCGGAGGGCCGAGTACTCCTCGGTGGCTCGCGGGTCACGGTCGGAGCGCACCTTCGCGTGCTGCCGCGTGACCGCCCTGCGGTACGCGCGGCGCTCCTCCACGGTGCCGAGGACGGCCACGGCGAGGTAGCTCAGGGTCGTCCTGGTGCGCTTGATGGGGTGCACGTCGAGGCGACCACTCGTGACGCGGCTGTGCGCGACCCCCTGCCCGACGGCGGGGTTGGAGAGTTGCATGATGACGTTCGCGGCACCCATGGCCAGGGCGAGCAGGCGAGAGCTGCGTGGGAGCTCGACGCACACGAGGTCGTCGACGGAGGCGGCGGTCCACGTCTCCATCAGTCACTCCCCCGCTCGGGGGCTGCTGAAAAGGTCACGCGTCGTGAGAGGTCAGGCTCTTCGCGATGGCCTTCAGCTCGGTGCTGCTGCAGCCGGCGAGCGGCGATGCGCGCTTGAGCGCTGCGATCGCGAGCTTGCGCACCCGCTTGCCCTCGGTGGTCAGCGTCAGCACCCGCGAGCGCCGGTCGTGCTCGCTCTCCCGGCGCTCGACGAGGCCGCGATCGACGAGGCGGTCGGAGACGAAGGTGAGGTTCGAGGCGTTGCAGTGCAGCTTGGTCGCGAGCTCTTTCATCGCGGGGGGCTGCGCGTCCGGATCGATCGCCCAGAGCGCCTGCGCGGTCGGGAAGGTGAGCCCGAGCGCTTCGAGTTCCCGCTCAGCAGCCACATTGGTGCTCTGCGCGGTTTCGTAGACGGCACGCATCGCCCGTTCCAGCGAATCCATATTCAGTACCTTACGCCACGGAAATATTTCAGCAATCGAAGCGTTGTACTCTGAGTCTCGAAACGTTCGAGGCTTGAAGGAGTGTGACGATGAAGACCTTCGCCATCACCGGTGCCACACAGGGTGTCGGCTACTTCGCCGCGGAAGAGCTCGCACGCCGCGGGCACCACGTCGTGCTGCTCGGGCGCAGCATCGAGAAACTCAACACGGCCCTGATCTCCATCACCGAGCAGGTGCCGGATGCGAGCACGAGCCGCATCGTCCTCGACCTCACGTCGAGCGAGTCGATCGCGAGCGCAGCCGCTTCGCTGAGCTCCCGCGAGCGCCTCGACGGGGTACTGCTGAACGCCGCGCACATGGCTCCGGGAACGCAGCGCGAGCACGATGCGGCCGGTCGCGAGCTCACGATGTCGACCAACCACCTCGGCCACTTCGAGTTCACGGCTCGCCTCATGGATGCGCTGGTCGCCCCGAAGCCCGCAGCCCACGGCGATGCGACGGACATCAGCCGGGTTGTGGCCGTCGGCAGCCTCGCCACGCGCATCTACCCGTTCGACCTCGAGGACTGGCAGAGCACGCACCTGTACGAGCCGCGCCGCGCCTACGCCGCGTCGAAGCATGCGCTCGAGATGTTCACGTTCGAGCTCGACCGTCGTCTGCGGGCAGCCGGCGCACCCGCGGAGGCGCTGGTCGTCGACCCGGGCATCCCCGTCAACGGGGCGACCCCAGTGCGCACGGGCGTGAACGAGCCGACCGCCTGGCAGCGCTTCGCGTCGCGCCTCGCCGGACCATTCGCGCACGGCAAGCATCGCGCCGCGGCTATCGCCGTGCACGCGTTGACGAGCGACACGGTCGCCGGTGGCGACTACCTCGGCCCGGCGCGTACCGTGCGCGGCGCCCCCGTGAAGCTGGACAAGCCGACCACGCAGCGCGACCGCGAGCGCGCCGAGCGTCTGTGGCAGCTGAGCGAGGAGTCGACCTCAGCGACGTTTCGCCTGAGCGAGACGGTCGCCTAGGCCTCAGCGAGACGGTCGCCTGGGAAGCTACGAGGGCTCACACGCTTCCGGCGTCGCCGGTCCGGGCGAGGTGCTCGTCCAGCGTGAGCTCCGGCTCGGTCCGGCGCGCCCACTGGTAGGCGGAGAACTGCACCTGCTGGCGCAGGGTCGTGCCGAGGCGGATGCTCGTGGCCCGCGAGCGCTCGGCGTCCCTGAGCTGCAGGGCGTGCATGAGCACCTCGTTGGCCCGATCTCCAGGTACGAAGACGACCCCGTCCTCGTCTCCGAAGACGACGTCGCGCGTGCGCACGGTGTGCTCACCGAACTCCGCGGACGAGAACGTGCTGCGCCGACGCTCGTCGAGGCGCGCGGGCGCCGCGGGCAGCGAGCCCAGGCTGAACACCGGGAAGCCGGCGCGACGGACCTCGCGCGTATCCCGGTGCAGTCCCCAGAGAGCGATGCCCGCGAGCCCTGCCGCCGTCGCCTCGAGCACGATGAGGCCGCCGACGCAGCTCTCGTCGGTGCGGCCCTGATTGTCGACGACCAGCACGTCACCGGGATGCGCCCGATCCATGGCCTCGAGGAGGACGTCGATACTGCCGCAGTGGCGAACGGGGAGGCAGCGCCCCGCGAGCCGCGGCGTGTCCTCCGCCACGGGTCTCACCCCTGCGGGCCCACAGCGCACGTCCACCCCGGCCCGCACGCACCCGTCGGCGACGTGCGCGGTCGACAGTCCCGTCGCACCGGTCCACAATTGCGCGATCTTCTGCACAGACGACTCCCCTGAACCTCACTCGAGCACTCGTCGCCGAGTGCCTGAACGCCCCCACGTTCGGCGAGATCACGATACGACATCCGGAGTTGTGAAACACTCTCCACATGGACGCGCATGAGATTCGCAATGCCTACCTCGACTACCAGGAGCGACTCGGGCACGTCAGGATCGACAGAGCCCCGCTGATCCCCCGCGGGGACGGGTCGACGCTCTTCACCGGGAGCGGCATGCAGGCCCTTCTCCCCTACCTCCTCGGCGAGGACCACCCCGCCGGAACGCGCCTCACCGACAGCCAGCCCTGCGTGCGCGCGCAGGACATCGAGGACGTCGGCGACAACCGCCACACGACGTTCTTCGAGATGCTCGGCAACTGGAGCCTCGGCGACTACTTCAAGGCCGAGCAGATCCCCGCGTTCCTGTCGTTCCTCGTCGACGAGGTCGGCATCGACCCGAACCGCCTCTACGTGACCGCGTTCATCGGCGACGAGGCCGCGGGCATCCCGAGGGACGACGAGGCCGCCCGCATCTGGCAGGCAGCCTTCGCGGAGCGCGGCATCGAAGCCGGCATCGTCGAGATGGGGAGCCAGGCGGACGGCGACGCCCGCGGCGTGAACCCCGGCGAGCGCATCTTCTTCTACGACGGCGGCGAGAACTGGTGGTCGCGCGGCGGATCGCTCGAGGCGACCCCCATCGGAGACCCCTGCGGCCCCGACAGCGAGGTCTTCTACGACTTCGGACCGGAGAACCACGACCCCTCGTACGGTCGCGCGCACCCGGCGAGCGACAGCGGCCAGTTCATGGAGATCGGCAACCAGGTCTTCATGCAGTACCGGCGCGTCGAAGACGGCTCCTTCGTCGAGCTCGAACGACGCAACGTCGACTTCGGCGGTGGACTCGAGCGCATCGCCGCGGCCGCGATCCACTCCCCCGACGTGTTCCGGATCTCACTCCTGCGCCCGATCGTCGAGCAGATCGAGCAGCTGAGCGGCAAGAGCTACGAAGAGCACACGCTCTCGATGCGCATCATCGCCGACCACCTGCGCGGGGCGACGTTCCTGGCGGTCGACGGAGTCGTGCCGTCGAACAAGGAGCAGGGGTACGTCATGCGCCGCCTCGTGCGTCGCGCGATCCGCGAGGCCCTCATCCTCGGGATCTCCGAGAACTTCTTCGCGGAGCTCGTGCCGACGATCGCGGACCTCTACGTGGATGACTACCCGGAGGTGCGAGAGCGACGCGAGGAAGTCGTCGCGGTGCTGGTCAAGGAGGAGCGCTCGTTCCGGCGCACGCTCAAGGGCGGACTCAAGGCACTCGCCGCGTACAAGGGATCGACCCTCACCGGTGCCGACGTGTTCCTGCTCTCCGACACGCACGGGTTCCCGCGTGAGCTGAGCGTCGAGGAAGCCAGGCGACAGGGCATCGACGTCGATGTGGCCTGGGAGGCGGAGTTCCTGGAAGCCCTCGAGGAGCAGCGAGCCCGCTCACGCGGAGCCACGAAGCTCGGCGCGGCTGGACTCCCGCACCAGGAGTCTCAGGCTCCCAAAGGCCAGGGATGATGTTCCGCTGGCGCCGCAAAGCACGGACAGCTTCCACGAGTCAGCAGACGAAGCCCAAGAAGAAGACGGGATTGCCTCCGGTCATCTTCCCTGAGCTCTCTGAGGCCATCGACGACGGCCTGCTGCTGGCGATGCGCATCGTGCGACTCGACGTGAAGAACTCGATCATCAAGCGGACCGTGGGCGAGAAGGTGCCATTCGCTGCCGCCGACTATCGCGAGGCTGCGAACGCCTCGCTCGACCGGGTGCTCAAGGAGCTGCGGTACTCGGCGGAGCGCGTGGCCGGGGTTCGGGACCGCGCGCGACCAGGCAGGTCGCTGAGCGCCCACGACTACCGGCACGCGGACATCGAGACGCTGAGCTTCCGAGAACGGGCCTCGCAGGCGGTGAGCGAGCGCATCGAAGCAGACCGAGAGAACGAGGCGTTCATCGACGGGCTCATCGAGCAGGCGCGAGCCGACGCGTGGACCGAGATCTCGGCGCACATCGAGCACGAGTTGCTCGACCCGTGGTCGAAGGGGAGCCCTCGGATGCAGCTGCCGAACTCGCCGGAAGACGACCCGGAACGCGGCGATCGCTTCGACGACCTCGAGAAGGAGCTGCGGAAGCTCGCGCGCGAGGCGAAGATCCAGGAGCGACGCGAGTCCAAGCAGCGCGACCGCTCCTGAGCTTCTCTCTCCGGCGCCGCGGGAAGGCGCTCTCGGCCGTCGGCATCCGCATGCCGCTACTTGGCGAGGATCGTGTAGAGCGCCTTGCGGGCGTCGTCCAGCACCTTGGTGGCTTCCTGCTGCTGCTCCTCGGTCGCACCGAGACGGAACTGCTGCATGACGCCCATGAACTGCATTGCCGATTCGCGAAGCCCGCTCGCGGACTCTGACATCCCGGCGACGCCGCGCCAGCCCTGCTCGAGCTCCTCGGCGTGCTCGGCCACGTAGGTGCGGCCCGATTCGCTGAGCTCGAAGACCGGCTTCTTCTCAGTGCCGCCCTGCTCGATGAGGTCTTCGTCGACGAGCTGCTGCAGCGTCGGGTAGACGGAGCCGGGGCTTGGGCGCCAGACGCCGTCGGTCTTCTCCGCGATGCCCTTGATGAGGCCGTAGCCGTTGGAGGGGCCTTCCGCGAGGAGGGAGAGGATGGCGGCGCGGACATCGCCCTTGCCTGCCCGGCGGTGACCGCGTGGGCCGAACTTCGGGCCGAAGCCTGGACCGTGGCCGGCCCCCGGACCGAATCCGGGACCGAATCCTCGTCCTGGGCCGAATCCGTGCGAGAAGCGACGGACGCGCTCGTCCTGAGCGGCCTCGTGGCCGAACCCGTGGCCCTGCTCGTAGGAGCGGCCTCGGTCTGCGTCGAACGGGTGATGGTTGTGGGTGAAGTGCTTTCGCATGATGAACCTTTCTGCCGGAGCTGCACGATGCAACTCCGATAGCTCGACGATATATCGGAGAAGAGTCGCTGTCAAGCGATATATCGGAGAATGTTCGAGCGGTTCGGGAAGTGCTCAGCCACGCGCGTCGCGGCGCCTCCGGAGCTCGGGCATGACGCACTCGCTGAGCAACGGCGCGAGGTCGGCCAGGTCAGCTCCAGGGGCCGGATAGGCATCCACCCAGCGCAGCTCCGCGATCTCGGCGCGAGCCAGCGGCGTCCCGGTCAGCTCTGCCAGGTACACCGTGCCGATGAGGCCGGTTGCCTCCTCGTTCGCGGCCGCCGTCGTCCACTCCCCGAGGAGCGTCACGTCGGCGTCGTCGAGCACGATCCCCACCTCCTCCTCGATCTCGCGAAGAGCCGCCGCCTTCGGCGACTCCCCCGGCTCGAGCTTCCCGCCGGGGAGCATGAACTTCGTCGTCCCGCGTTTGCGGACCGTGAGCACCTGCCCCTCGGAATCCTCGAAGCAGATGGCGGCGACAGTCAACACAGAAGCGGGCACGCACCAAGGATAGGTGCGTGCCCGCTGGCGCCGAAAGGAGGCGTCGCCGTTCCTGCCGCTACTGCCCGAGCTCGCCCACCGTGACCCGGACCGTCTGCTCCTGGCCGCCGCGCATGAGCACGGCTTCGACCTGCGTACCGGGCTCGAGAGCGCGGATCTGGGCCGTCAGGTCCGTCGAGCTGGAGACTCGGTGCCCACCGAACGAGGTGATCACGTCACCGGCCTGGACGCCTGCCTGCGCCGCTGGCCCTCCTGCGGTGAGCTGCGTCACGTACGCCCCGGCCACACTCGAGTCTGCCGCCGTCGGGTCGCTGACGCTCGCTCCGAGGAATCCGTGCGAGACGGCGCCGCTCGAGATGAGCTGCTCCGCCACCCGCTTCACCAGGTTCGAGGGCAGCGAGAAGCCGACGCCGATGTTGCCGGACGCGCCACTGCTGCTGCTGCCGGCGCCAGCGATCGCCACGTTGATGCCGATGAGGGCACCGTCCTGGTTGACCAGCGCGCCACCCGAGTTGCCCGGGTTGATGGCGGCATCGGTCTGGATGACCGGGAGGGCGACGGACGACGAGCCCTGGGTGCTGGTCTGCCCCTCGGACGAGTTCGGGTCGCCGCGCCAGAAGTTGTACGGGCTGTCCTCCTGGGTGCCGTCAGACTGGACCTCCTCCGGAACCGCGGAGGAGCTGACGAGGATGCCACGGTCGAGGGCGCTCACGACGCCCTCGGTCACCGAGTCGGAGAGCCCGAGCGGAGCGCCGATGGCCACGGCGACATCGCCCACATTGAGCGAGTCGGAGTCGGCGAACGTGATGGGGGTCAGCGATGTGTCCTCGACCTTGATGATCGCGAGATCGAGCACAGGATCGCCGGCGACGAGGGTCGCAGGCAGCAGGCGGCCGTCGCTCGTCTGGACCGAGAGCTCGGCGTTGCCGGTTGCGCCGTCGATCGTCGCGACGTGATTGTTCGTGACGATGTACCCGGAACCGTCGACGACGACACCGGAGCCGCTCGCCCCCGTCTGACCGGAGGATGCGGAGATCGTGACGACGCTCGGGGAGGCCACCGCGGCGATGCTCGTCACGAGCGTTGCGTCCTGCGGGTTGTTGACCGTGATCGACTGCGAGCTGGAAGAGCCCGCGGCCACCTGGGACGAGCCGAAGCCGCCGACGACGGCTCCGCCAACGCCTCCACCGACGACGCCGCCGACGAGGAGGCCCGCGGTGAGGAGCGCAACCGTGCCGAAGCGGCGCTTGCGGGGCTTCGGGGCCTGCGCCGTTGCCGGCGACCCTGCCGGGCCGAAGCTGTTCGACGGGTACTCGGCGCCCGCGTAGTCCGGGGTCGAGTACTGGGGCGCCGAGTAGTCCTGGTACTGGGGCGCCTGGTAGCCGGCCGGCGCGTACTGGCCGGGCTGGTACGGGCCGGAGGAGTACTGCGGCGCGAAGGCGTGCGACTGCGAGGACGAGGAGGGCTGCTGAGCGGAGGACTCGAGGTGCGGCTTGGCGCCGTCCTGCGGGTTCGTTTCCGGGAAGGAGGGGGTGGACATGTGTGGTTCCTTTCGACACCACTGAGCATCCAACCCGGGGCTATGGCCTTCCTATGGCGAAGCTGTGGCTCAGCTTCGACCCGCAAGCGCGTGCACCCTGATCCGCACCCGCACCAGAGATCCGGGCGGGAGCACGGTGAGCGCAGCCGCCTTGATGCGCTCGGCGAGGCCTTCCAGGATCTGCGCCTGCGGCGCAGATGCCTCGACCCGCACCCGGACGGCGACGGTCGTGGCGTCGCCCGACGTGCCGACCTCCACGTGCAGCGATCCGAGATGGATGCTCGTGATGGGCAGCAGCTCCACCACCCCGGGGGCACCGATGGTCGCCGCCTCGACGGCTTCGGCGATACGCTCGCGATCGATCATTCGGCGCTCCTCACGTCGGCGATGACGATGTCGATGCCGGTGACCTGCAGGGTCGTGTGGACGGCGAGCGCCTCGGCGATCGCCTCCCGCACGCGGTCGGCCAGCGGATGCAGCGGTCTCAAGCCCAGAACTGTGACGGAGACCGTGAGGTGCACGGGGGCGCCTGGCTCCGTCACCTCGCCGTCGAGCACGCAGCGACCGATCAGGACGCCGTCCAGGGCATCGCCCGTGCGCCGGACGATCTCACGCACGACGCCCTCGCTCTGCGAGAACTCGTACTCGGGCTCAACCGAGGTGAGCGGAATCTCACGGCCTGCACGAGCATCCATCGCGATGCCACGCAGCATCGACTGCAGCCACGCTCCGCTCGGCCCTGGTGTCGCTGCCGACTCGGCTTCGATGAGGTCGTGGGAGGCGCGCGTGACGCGCTCGAGGGCTTCGAGCGCGCGCTCGCACTCCGGGTCGCTCTCGATGTCGGCGTTGTAGGGCACGCGACCGGCTTCCAGATACTCGGAGAGCTGCGTGAGGGTGTACCCCGCCGCGCCGATGGTCGGTTCGTCGTCTTCGCTCATGCCCATTCCTCCATTCCCCGCAGCAGCGCGAGCCTGGCCCGCGACAGGGCCCCTCGCACCGTCGAGGTGTTCGTTTCGAGCTGTTCGGCGATCTCGGCGTAGGTGAAGCCCGCCGTCTCCTTCAGGACCCAGCACTGCCGCTGGAGCTCGGGGAGCGTGCCGAGGATTCGGGATGCGGTATCGAGCTTGGCGTTCAGCTCGAGCTGGGCCGACGGCCCGAGCTCCTTGGCGGCGGGTGCCACGACGTCGTCGATGTCCTGCTCGAATTTCCTCTTCCTGAGCAGGTCGGTCGCCTTGCGAGCCGCGATCTGCACAAGCCACGCGCGCACGGCGCTGGGCTCGCGGAGGAGGTCGAGTCGCTTCCAGGCGACGATGCAGGCGTCCTGCACCGCATCTTCGGCGTCGGCGCGGGACGAGAGCAGTCGGATCGCGGTGGCGATCATGAGCCCCCAGTGGCGACGGATGAGCACCTCGAACGCGCGCTGGTCACCGTCTCTGGCGCGGGCGACGAGCAGCGCGTCCGGCGCCTCGGCGAGGTCAGGCATGGCCCCTCCTTCGCGAAAACCAGTGGACCAGGCGGCTCCACTTCGAGCAACCCTATGACACCGATCCTCGCCGCTTCCTGCCAATGCCTGGTGCCCGGGGAGACCGCCGACGAAAGCGGCGAATTCGAGCGTCCACCATCGTGTTTCCAACAGGTAAACTCCACTCGCGCGCGCGTGCCCACGCGCGCTTGCGACAATCCTGGGGGAACTCCTTGAGCTTTTTCGAAAGCCTGATGCGCACGAAGAGCATCGAGGCATCACTTGCGGACTCGCACTCCGAGGGACGGTCGCTCAAGCGCTCCCTCGGCGTGTGGGACCTCGCCATCATGGGCGTCGCCGTTGCCGTCGGCGCCGGCATCTTCTCCGTCGGAGCGAAGGCGGCCGCCAACAACGCCGGCCCCTCGATCACGATCGGCTTCCTCCTGGCGGCCGTCACGTGCGGTCTCGCGATCATGGCGTACGCCGAGTTCGCGTCGTCGGTGCCCGTCGCCGGCTCCGCCTACACGTTCACGTACGCGACGCTCGGAGAGCTGCTCGCGTGGATCATCGGCTGGGACCTCATCCTCGAGATGCTCTCCGCCTCCGCCGTCATCGCCAGCTACTGGGGCGTGTACCTGCAGGAGGTCGTCAACATCTGGGGCTGGGACATCCCCCCGAAGCTCAGCATCTTCGGGCTCTTCGAGCTGAACTGGGCCGCGTTCTTCATCGTCGCCGTCCTCACGACGCTGCTCGCGCTCGGCACCAAGCTGTCCTCTCGCGTCAGCGCGGTCCTGACGATCCTGAAGGTCGCGACCGTGCTCTTCGTCATCGTCGTCGGCGCCTTCTTCGTCAACGTGAAGAACTACACGCCGTTCATCCCGCCGTCCCAGCCCGCGCAGGACTCGGGAGCGGATGCGTGGCACCAGTCGCTGTTCTCCTTCATGTCCGGTGCTGAGCCGAGCATGTACGGCGTCTTCGGCCTCCTCGCCGGCGCTTCCATCGTGTTCTTCGCGTTCATCGGGTTCGACGTCGTCGCGACGAGCGCGGAAGAGGTCAAGAACCCCAAGAAGAACCTGCCCCGCGGCATCTTCCTCGGCCTCGCCATCGTCACCGTGCTCTACCTCTCGGTGAGCCTCGTCATCACGGGCATGGTGTCCTACACCGACCTCGCGGCCTCCGAGACCCCGTCGCTCGCGACGGCATTCGTGCTCGTGGGGGCCGACTGGGCCGCGCAGATCATCTCGATCAGCATCCTCCTGGGCTTCACGACCGTCATCCTCGTGCTCCTCATGGGCCTCGCCCGAGTGCTGTTCTCGATGAGCCGCGACGGGCTGCTCCCCCGCTCGTGGAGCATCACGAGCGAGAAGCGCAAGACGCCGATCCGCTTGCAGATCGGCGTCGGCGTCGCGGTCGCGCTGCTCGCTGGGCTCACGAACGTCGACTGGCTCGAGGAGATGATCAACATCGGCACGCTCTCCGCGTTCGTGCTCGTGAGCCTCTCCATCCTCGTGCTGCGCAAGAAGTACCCGAATCGTGAACTGGCCTACCGCATGCCGTGGTCGCCGTTCCTGCCGATCCTCTCGGCGGTGCTGTGCTTCTGGCTCATGCTCAACCTCTCGACGCTCACCTGGCTGCGCTTCGCCATCTGGCTCGTCATCGGCCTCGCGATCTACTTCCTCTACAGCCGCCGCAACTCGCGCCTCGGCAAGGAGCAGCACTCGCTCGCCGACAAGCTGGGCTCCGGAGAGCTGAAGTAGCCGGTGGGTCCCTGCTCGCAGAGACGGCCCCCGTCCACCTTCCGGTGGACGGGGGCCGTCTCGCTGCGTGCCGCGGCGCGGAGCTAGATCTGCGACAGCTCCTTGCGGTGCGGCACGATCGGGGGCTGCACGCCACCCAGCTGCTCGATGATGCGCACCACCTGGGTGGAGTAGCCGAACTCGTTGTCGTACCAGACGTAGAGCACGAGGTTCTTGCCCTCGGCGATGGTCGCGAGCCCATCGACGATGCCGGCCCGGGTCGTGCCCACGAAGTCCGTGGAGACGACCTCGCTCGACTCGATGTAGTCGATCTGCTGACGGAGGACGGAGCTGAGCGAGATCTGTCGGAGGAAGTCGTTCACCTCGCCGCGGGTCGTCGGGCGCTCGAGCGTGAGGTTGAGCACGGCCATGGAGACGTCCGGCGTCGGGACGCGGATGGCGTTGCCGGTGAGCTTGCCCTCGAAGTGCGGGAGCGCCTTCGCGACCGCCTTCGCCGCGCCGGTCTCCGTGATGACCATGTTGAGTCCCGCGGCGCGTCCGCGTCGGTCTCCCTTGTGGAAGTTGTCGATGAGGTTCTGGTCGTTGGTGAACGAGTGCACCGTCTCGACGTGTCCGTGCACGACCCCGTACCGCTCGTCGATGACCTTGAGGACGGGCGTGATGGCGTTGGTCGTGCAGGATGCTGCCGAGAGGATGCGGTCGTCGTCCGTGATGCCGGCGTTGTTGATGCCGTAGACGATGTTCTTGAGCTTGCCCTTGCCCGGCGCCGTCAGCAGCACCCGGCGCACGCCGGGACTCTGCAGGTGCTGCGCGAGGCCCTCGGCGTCGCGCCAGCGGCCCGTGTTGTCGACGACGATGGCGTCCCGGATCCCGTACGACGCGTAGTCCACGGTGGCCGGGTCGTTCGAGTAGATGACCTTGATGACGGTGCCGTTGGCCTGGATCGTCGAGGCTGCCTGGTCGACGGAGATCGACCCCGCGAAGGCGCCGTGCACGGAGTCGCGTCGAAGCAGGCTCGCCCGCTTCTCGAGGTCGTTATCGCTGCCCTTGCGCACGACGATGGCCCGGAGGCGCAGCCCGCGCCCGGTGCCGGCGTGCGAGATGATGATGCGGGCGAGCAGGCGGCCGATGCGGCCGAATCCGTAGAGGACGACGTCGGCGCCGGAGTCCGGCGAGCCGGTGCCGATGACTTCGAGGAGCTGATTCGCGAGGAAGGTGTCGAGGTCCTCCGCCTGCGCCGCGAATCGGGTCGCGAGCTCGCCGAGATCGATCGAGGCCGTGCCGAGGTCGAACTCCTGCAGCCGCTCGAGGAGGGGCAGCGTCGCATCCAGCGACAGCTCGACGTCGTTGATGCGGCGCGCGAAGCGGTGTGCCTTGATGATGTCGATCGCGGAGAGGTTGATGAGGCGGTGACCGTAGATGGAGGTCACGACGTTGCGGGTGCGGTAGAGGTTCCCGATGAGCGGGATCATCCGCTCGGCGATGCCGACTTTCTCCAGCCACTCGTGCTGCGTCTTCTCGGACTTTTCCATCATCGAATGGGACCCCTCAACGTCGAAAGTTCACGCCTGAAAGCCAGGCTCACGAAAAATCCTACGGTTCTGCGCTGGCTGACATGCGGGAATCCGGGTCGAGGGGCACGCCCGTATTCACGATGAGGAAAAAAGGGCCGAATTTGCCACGAGGGGCCCGTCCCGCGACTGCGGAACGGACCCCTCGGCGCTGGCGGACTCGCTAGCTGCGCTTCGCCCGCTTCTCGCGGACACGCATGTTCGTGATGATCGGCGAACCCTCGAAGCCGTACACCTCGCGGAGTCGACGCTGGATGAAGCGACGGTAGCCCGGGTCGAGGAATCCGGTCGTGAAGAGCACGAATGTCGGCGGACGCGTCTGTGCCTGGGTGCCGAACAGGATGCGCGGCTGCTTGCCGCCACGGAGCGGGTGCGGGAACTCCGCCGTGAGCTCCGCGAGGAACGCGTTGAACTTGCCCGTGGGGATGCGCGTGTCCCACGAGTCGAGGGCCAGCTCGAGGGCCGGCACGAGCTTCTCGAGGTGGCGGCCGGTCTTCGCGGAGATGTTGACGCGCGGCGCCCAGGCGACGTGGGCGAGGTCGCGTTCGACCTCACGCTCGAGCTGCCAGCGGCGTTCGTCGTCGAGCATGTCCCACTTGTTGAAGGCGAGCACGAGCGCGCGCCCGGATTCGAGCACCAGGTCGATGATGCGCAGGTCCTGCACGTTGACGGCCTCGGTCACGTCGAGGACGACGACGGCGACCTCGGCCTTCTCGAGGGCGGCCGTCGTGCGCAGCGACGCGTAGAAGTCCGCGCCCTGCTGCAGGTGCACGCGACGGCGGATGCCCGCCGTGTCGACGAAGCGCCAGATCTTGCCGCCGAGCTCGACCTGCTCGTCGACGGGGTCGCGAGTGGTGCCGGCGAGGGAGTTGACGACGACACGCTCTTCGCCGGCCGCCTTGTTGAGGAGGCTCGACTTGCCGACGTTCGGGCGTCCCAGGATGGCGACGCGGCGGGGTCCGCCGATCTCCTCCTTCGCGACCTTGGAGACCTCGGGGAGGATCTCGATGACCTTGTCGAGGAGGTCGGCGACACCGCGGCCGTGGACTGCCGAGACCGGCCACGGCTCGCCGAGCCCGAGGCTCCACAGCTGCGCCGCGTTCGGCTCCTGGACGGCGTCGTCGACCTTGTTCGCGACGAGGATGACGGGCCGGTCCGTCTTGCGGAGCAGCTTCACGACGTGCTCGTCCGTGGCGGTGGGGCCGACGTTCGCGTCGACGACGAAGAGCACGGCGTCAGCGAGCTCGACGGCGATCTCCGCCTGCTGGGCGACCGACAGGTCGATGCCCTTCGCGTCGGGCTCCCATCCGCCGGTGTCGACGATCGTGTACCAGCGGTTGTTCCACTCGGCCTTGTACGAGACGCGGTCGCGGGTCACGCCTGGCGTGTCCTCCACGACGGCCTCGCGCCGGCCGATGATGCGGTTGACGAGCGCGCTCTTGCCGACGTTGGGTCGGCCGACGACCGCGAGCACGGGAAGCGCCGGCAGGTACGTGATGGCGTCGCCGTCCTCGGAGGCGCCCAGGAGCACCTCGAGGTCGTCTTCCTCGAGCTCGTAGTCGTCGAGGCTCTGGCGCAGCGCGTTGGTGCGCTGCTCGACGACGGATTCGTCGAGCCCCTCCAGGCGCGAGACGAGCTCCTCGCCTCCTGCTGCGTCGAACTCGTCTGAGGCCTGGGTGGCCTCGTCGTTGTTCCCTTGGTCGTCAGTCATCGTGACTCCTTCGTGTTGTCGTGTCTGACAGCGCGCTCGGGGCGGCTATCAGCGACGGTGCTGTCGTCTGGTGCGAACCGGGCGCCGAGGCGACGATTCGCAGGAATTCCTCGACCGACTGCTCGAAATCGAGCCTCGTCGTGTCGAGCACCGTGACGCCGTCGGCGGCCTCGGTGAAGTTGGTGACCTTGGCGTCGCGGGCATCGCGCGCCGAGACGGACTCGGCCACGGCGGAGACCGCCTCGCCTGCCTTCTCGCCTGCCCTGCGTGCGATGCGAACGGCCTCGTCCGCGGTCATGAGGATGCGCACGGGCGCATCCGTGGCCACGACCGTCGTGATGTCCCGGCCCTCGGCGATGATGCCGGCAGCTGCCGTCTCGGCCATGGTGCTCCGGAAGAGCGCCGTGAGGGCCGCACGGGCTTCTGGCACCCGGGATACCCGCCAGACCTCGCCGGAGATGGCGGTGTCGCGGATGTGCTCCGAGACGTCGGTCTCGCCAACGCGAACCCAGCGCTCGTCCGGGCTCTGCGAGATGCGGTACTCGGCGATGAAGGTGGGCAGCAGGGCGACGATGGTCGCGGCGTCGTCGAGGTCGCAGCCCCGCTCGATGGCGAACCAGGTGAGCGCGCGGTACGCGGCGCCGGTGTCGAGGTAGCCGAAGCGGAGGCGCCTCGCGCTCTCGCGGCACACGCTGGACTTGCCCGACCCGGCCGGGCCGTCGACGGCGACGACAAGGGGGGTGACCGCGACGGAGGCGGCGAGCGGTGAGGCGGGCGCGCTCATGCGGCGATCCTCCACCCTCGCTGCTCGAGCTCTTCGACGAGCTTCGCCGTTGCCGATGGCACGACGGAGATGACGACGAGGCCCACGTTCGATGCCTGCGCGTGTTCCATCCGGAAGTCCTCGACGTTGACCTGCGCGTCGCCCACATCGCCCATGAGGCGTGCGAGCTGGCCGGGCTTGTCGTCGATCATGACCGTGACGGAGTCGAACTCGCGTCGCGAGGAGCCGTGCTTGCCTGGCAGGCGCGCGACGCCGGCGTTGCCGGTCGCGAGCTGTTCCGCGATGATGCGCCCGGAGCCGCGCTCCTGGCTGCGCTCGAGCGCACTCGCGACCTTGTCGAGGTCGGCCTGCAGCTTGCGGAGCACCTCAGCAGTCGGGGCCGCGTTCGCGGTGAGGATCTGGGTCCACAGGACGGGGTCGCTCGAGGCGATCCTCGTGAGGTCTCTCAGCCCCTGGCCCGCGAGCGCGGTCGCGCCGTCCTCGTCGTCGACGAGGCGGGAGGCGAGCAGCGTGGAGACCAGCTGGGGGACGTGGGAGACGAGCGCCACGGCACGGTCGTGGTCGTGGGCCGTCATCGCGACGGGAGTCGCGCCGAGGTCGAGCGCAAGGCCTTCGACCTCCTGCAGCGCGAAGACGCTCGTCTGCTCGTGGTGCGCGATGACCCACGGGCGTCCGACGAAGAGGTCGGCGCGGCCCGAGAGCGGCCCGCCCGTCTCGCGGCCGGCCATGGGGTGCGAGCCGAGGTACCGGCTGATGTCGGCTCCCCGAGCGACGAGCTCGGCGAGCGGTGCCGACTTCACGCTCGCGACGTCGGTCACGATGGCGTCTGGCCAGCGCTCGAGCTCGGCCGCGACGACCTGCCCCGTCACGTCAGGCGGCACGCAGACCACGACGATGCGGGGTGGCTCTCCCCCGGCAGCATCCGCCGCGGGGGTTCCCGCGCCGTAGTCGACCGCGAGCTGCAGCACAGACGGCGAGATGTCGTCGAGCTGGACGTCGACACCGAGCCTCCGGAGCCCGTGACCGACACTCGTGCCGAGCAGCCCGGCACCGACCACCCGCACCGGGGAGTTGGTTCGAGTTGGCGTCATCGACGACCTTTCGACTTGGCAGACGGCGTCTGCCGCGCGGTTCTCCCCTGCCTCGCCCCGCGCTCGGGGGCTGCTGACTGCGCGGGGGCGCCGCTCTCGCGCTGCTCACCGGCTCGCCGGGCGAGCTTCAGGATGCGGCCGAGTTCCAGTGTAGTGAACTCGCGCATCTCCCCCTCGCGCAGCGTGCCGAGGTTCAACGGCCCGAAGCTCCGGCGAACGAGCGCGCTGACGGGGTGCCCGACCTCTTCGAGCATGCGACGCACGATGCGGTTGCGGCCGGAGTGCAGCACGATCTCGACGAGCGAGGCCGTGTGACTCGGCTGATCGGCGAGCAGCCTCGCACTGTCGGCCTTGATGAAGCCGTCCTCGAGCTCGAACCCCTGGCGAAGGCGCTGCAGGGACTTCGCGGACACGCGACCCTCGACACGGGCGATGTACGTCTTCTCCACGCCGAAGGACGGGTGCGCGAGCACGTGCGCGAGTTCGCCGTCGTTCGTGAGGATCAGCAGGCCGCTCGTGTCGATGTCGAGCCTGCCGACGTTGTAGACCCGCTCCTCGAATTCGCTCGTGAACTCGCGCAGGTCAGGGCGGCCCTGCTCGTCGCGCATCGTCGAGACGACGCCGGTGGGCTTGTTCAGGAGGACGTAGCGCTTGCTCGGGTCGAGCTGGATGGGGGTCCCATCTACCGCGACCTCGTCACGGTCGGGGAAGACGCGGCTGCCGAGCTCGGTCACGACGACCCCGTTGACCTCGATGCGTCCCTGCGTGATGTACTGCTCGCAGACACGACGGGAGGCAACGCCTGCCGCCGCGAGCGCCTTCTGCAGACGGACGCCGTCGTTGCGCTCTTCCACCGGGGCGACGTCGCGGCCGGGCAGCGGGATGTCGGCGAAGTCGTCCATCGAGTAGCCGCCTTCCGGTCGCGCCTGCGCAGCCTGGCGGAGCGCCGCGGCTTCGTCGGCGGTGCGGTCGGTGTCGCCGCGGCGCGGTGCGCGCCCTCGCTGATCACTCATGGAATCCGTCCTGTCCTTCGTCGAGCAGAGGTGAGATCTTTGGCAGCTCGTCGAGCGAGTTGAGTCCCAGGTGCACCAGAAGCGCCTGGGTCGTGACGTAGCGAATGGCCCCGGTCACGTCGTCGTGGCCGTCTTCTGCGATGAGGCCACGTGCTACCAGAGTACGCACCACCGAGTCGACGTTCACAGCGCGGACCTGCGCCACCTGCGAACGGGTGATGGGCTGACGGTAGGCGATGACGGCGAGCGTCTCGAGCGCGGCCTGCGAGAGCCTCGACGGCTGGCGGGTGAGCACGAAGTCGGCGACGATGTCATCGAGCGTCTCGCGCACGTAGAGCCGCCATCCCCCGCCCACCTCGCGCAGCTCGAAGCCGCGCTCCGGCCCGCCGAGGTCGCCGTTGTAGTCGGCGACGAGCCGGCCGATGGACGCACGGACGTCGGAGACGGGGCGGCTGACCGCGCCGGCGATGGTCACGAGCGACAGCGGCTCGTCGGCGACGAAGAGGATCGCCTCGACGGCACGGTCGAGTTCGACGCTTGGCTGCTCTCCCCGGTCGGAGGACTGCTCGGTCGCGGTGAGGTCAGTCATCGTCGTCTCCGAGGCTCGAGAGCTGCGCCGCATCCCAGTCCTGCGCGTCCCACTGCACGATGAGCTCACCGAGCGGGGTCTCCTGCTCGAAGCTCAACGCGGCCCTGCGATACAGCTCGAGGAGGGCCAGGAAGCGGGCGATGACCACACCGCGAGCACTGGCGTCAGCGACGAGCTCCCTGAAGGTGCGCGGTTCGCCGTCCTGGAGGACCGCGACGAGGATGCGGGCCTGCTCCCGGATGCTCACCTTGGGGGCGTGGAGGTGGGTGAGGCCGACGGTCGGGATCTCCCGTGGCGCGAGCGCGAGCGTCGCGAGCGCAGCGAAGTCGGCGGCGGACAGCGTCCAGACGAGCTCCGGGATGCGCTCTCGGAACTTCGCCTCCAAGGGCACGGCACGCGTCGTGCGCTGCCCCTCGACGCCGAGCGCCGCCGCGAACCATGCGGAGACCTCCTTGAACGCCTTGTACTGCAGGAGGCGCGCGAACAGGAGGTCTCGTGCCTCGAGGATCGCCACGTCCTCCGCATCCACGTACTCGCCCTGCGGAAGCAGGCTGACGATCTTCATGTCGAGCAGCGTGGCCGCGACGACGATGAACTCGCTCGCCCGATCGAGCTCCTCCGGCGTGGACAGGTCGTTCAGGTACCCGATGAACTCGCTCGTGACGCGGCTGAGCGACACCTCGGTGATGTCCATCTCGTGCTTCGAGATGAGCGTCAGCAGGAGATCGAACGGGCCCTCGAAGTTGCTGAGGGAGACACGGAAGTCCGCGTCAGGGGCCGCCTCGATGTCGGCGGCGGCCGAGCTCCCCTGCCTGGCCGGAGCGGCCCGTGCGGTCAGCGTGCTAGGCGACGGCGCCACGTTCGACCAACTCGCGCGCGAGCTGGTGGTAGGCCTTCGCCGCGGTGTGCTCTGGAGCGAAACTGACGATGGGCACGCCGGCGACGGAGGCGTCGGGGAACTTCACCGTGCGGCCGATGACCGTGTCGAAGACGCGGTCGCCGAACGCCTCGTAGACGCGGTCGAGCACCTCGCGCGAGTGCAGGGTGCGGCCGTCGTACATGGTGGGCAGGATGCCGTCGAGCTCGAGCGAGGGGTTGAGGCGGTCGCGCACCTTGTCGACGGTCTCCACGAGCAGTGCGACGCCGCGGAGCGCGAAGTACTCGCACTCGAGCGGGATGATCACGCCGTGGCTCGCGGTGAGGGCGTTGACTGTGAGGAGTCCGAGGGAGGGCTGGCAGTCGACGATGATGACGTCGTACTCGCTCGAGACCTTGCGCAGCACGCTCGCGAGGATCTGCTCGCGCGCGACCTCGGTGACGAGGTGCACCTCCGCCGCCGAGAGGTCGATGTTCGCGGGCATCACGTCGAGGCCGGGGAAGGCCGTCGGCTGGATGACCTCGTGCGGGTCCTTGACCGTGCCGATGAGCAGGTCGTAGACCGTCGGGGCGTCGTAGGTGCGAATGCCGAGGCCCGCGCTCAGCGCACCCTGCGGGTCGAAGTCGACGGCGAGCACACGGCGGCCGTACAGCGCGAGCGAGGCGCCGAGGTTGATGCTCGTCGTGGTCTTCCCGACGCCACCCTTCTGGTTGCACATCGAGATGATGCGCGCAGGGCCGTGGTCGTCGAGTTCCTCTGGCACGTCGAAGTGGTTATAGAGTCGCGTCGACACCGCGCTTGCGCTGCGGGGAGTGGATTCGATGGTCTCTTCGCTCATGACCTCTGCATCCTATCCCCGGCCTGGCCTCCGCCGAGGGTGGCGCGCGGATGGCTCGTCGCGTAGACGTCCCGGAGCGTGTCGGCCGTCACGAGCGTGTAGATCTGCGTCGTCGAGACGGAGGCGTGGCCGAGCAGCTCCTGCACGACGCGCACGTCCGCCCCACCCTCGAGCAGGTGCGTCGCGAACGAGTGGCGGAGGGTGTGCGGGGAGACACGCCCAGCGAGGTCCGCCCGCGCTGCGATCGCGTCGAGCAGGTTGAAGGCGCTCTGCCGGGAGAGCCGCGCGCCGCGCGTGCCGAGGAACAGCGCCGGGGTTGCGCTCCCCCGCGAGGAGAGCTCGCGTCTCGCTCGAACGAGGTAGCGGTCGAGGGCTCGCTGCGCGAAGCTGCCGACCGGCACGATGCGCTGCTTGTTGCCCTTGCCCCGCACCCGGAGGATGCCGGGCTCGAGCAGGTCGTCGACGTTGAGGTCGACGAGTTCGGAGATGCGCGCGCCGCTCGCGTACAGGAGCTCGACGAGCGCGGTGTCGCGCATCGCCTCGAGCGTCTCGCCGTCTGCTGCCTGCAGCAGCCGCTCGACCTCCGCCACGGTGAGCGCCTTCGGGAGCCGCGACGGCAGCTTCGGCGCGCGCACCCGCGCGGTGGCGTCCACCTCGAGCACGCCCTCGTCGAGCAGGAACCGGTGGAAGCCGCGCACCGAGGACAGTGTCCTCGAGATGGAGGAGGCGGCCAGCTGCTCGCCGTCGCGCAGGTGCGCGAGGAAGGCGGTGACGTCCTCGGGCTTCGCGGCCGCGACCGGGCCGCGGTCACCCTGCTCGAGCCAGTCGAGGTACTTGACGAGGTCTCGGCGGTAGGCCCCGAGGCTGTTGGCGGAGAGGCCGCGCTCGATCGTCAGATGCCTGAGGTAGGTGTCGAGGCGGGCCGCGTCCGACGTGGCCTCGCCCGGATCCGCGGCCATGGGCTGGCCGACTACTCCGGGCGCCCCGGCGAGCGGGTCGGCCAGGCCGCATCCGCGGGTCGGAGCGTCGAGAAGGAGCGCTCCTTCGCGAGGTGGAGGGCCATGACGCCCGAGACGACGAACGGGTTCTGCACGGAGCCGTCGAGGACGGCCTCGAGCGCGTCGGGAAGCGCAACCCAGCGCTGCTCGAGCTCGGCCTCCTCGCCGGTGCGATCGAACGCCTCCGGAGTGGCCGAGAGACCGCGGGCGAGGTAGACGCGCACGTTCTCGCTGCTGCCCCCAGGCGAGGTGTACTGGTCGAGCAGCACGTCCCAGCGGTCCGCGAGCAGGTCGACCTCCTCGCCGAGCTCGCGCTTCGCGGCGTCGAGCGGGTCCTCGCCTGGCGCGTCGAGGAGCCCTGCCGGCAGCTCCCAGTCGCGCCTCCCGACCGGGTGACGGTACTGGCGGATGAAGAGGATGCGGTCGGCGTCGTCGAGCACGAGCACTGCGACCGCTCCCGTGTGCGACATGAACTCCCGCGTCAGCACCTCTCCGCCGAAACGGAACCGCTCGCGGACGATGTCCCAGACGGCGCCGCGGAAGACGACGCTCGACTCGAGCACCGTGTCTTCCGCGACAGCGTCGGCGAAGGGCCCCGATTCGGCGGACGAGGTCACTGCTGGACCTGGTCCACGTCCTGGACGCTCTCCTCGACATCGACGAGGCGACCGGAGCGCTGACGCTCGAGGCCGGCGGCGACGAGGCCGGAGAACAGCGGGTGCGCGCTGTTGGGGCGCGACTTGAGCTCAGGGTGCGCCTGCGTGGCCACGTAGAACGGGTGCACCTCGCGCGGCAGCTCGACGTACTCGACGAGAGTGCCGTCAGGTGAGAGTCCCGAGAAGTGGAGACCCGCATCCGAGATCTGATCGCGGTACGCGTTGTTCACCTCGTAGCGGTGACGGTGGCGCTCCTCGACGAGGGTCGAGCCGTAGAGCTCGGCGATGATGGAGCCCTCGTCGAGGGCTGCCGGGTAGGACCCGAGGCGCATCGTGCCGCCGAGGTCGCCGGTCTCGATGATGTCGACCTGCTCGGCCATGGTCGCGATGACGGGGTTCGGCGTCTCCGGGTCGAACTCGGACGAGCTCGCGTCGGTGATGCCGACGACGTTGCGCGCGTACTCGATGACCATGCACTGCATGCCGAGGCACAGCCCGAGCGTGGGGATGCCGTTGTCGCGAGCGAAGCGCAGCGCGCCGAGCTTGCCCTCGATGCCGCGGATGCCGAAGCCACCTGGCACGCAGATCGCGTCGACATCGCTCAGCTGTGCTGCGGAGCCCTCTGCCGTCTCGCATTCGTCGGATGGGATCCAGCGCAGCTTGACGCGCGTCTGGTTCGCGAAGCCGCCGGCCCGCAGCGCCTCGGTCACGGACAGGTAGGCGTCGGGGAGGTCGATGTACTTGCCGACCAGGCCGACCGTGATCTGGTGCTTCGGCTGGTGGACGACCTCGAGCAGTCGCTCCCAGGCGCTCCACTCGATGGGCTCGGCGGGGAGCTTGAGCTGCTCGATGATGTACTCGTCGAGTCCCTGCTCGCGCAGGACGCGGGGGATGTCGTAGATCGACGGCAGGTCGATGGTGTTCACGACCGCGCGCTCCGGCACGTCGCACATGAGGGCGATCTTGCGCTTGTTGCTCTCGGTCACGGGGCGGTCGCTGCGCAGTACGAGCGCGTCCGGCTGGATACCCGCGGAGCGGAGGGCCGCGACCGAGTGCTGGGTCGGCTTGGTCTTCTGCTCGCCTGAGGCTCCCATGAACGGGACGAGCGAGACATGCACGAAGAACACGTTGTCGCGTCCCAGCTCGTGGCGCAGCTGGCGGGCAGACTCGATGAAGGGCTGCGACTCGATGTCGCCGATCGTGCCGCCGACCTCGGTGATGATGACGTCGGGGCGAGGCTCCTCGCTGGCCTGGAGGCGCATGCGTCGCTTGATCTCGTCGGTGATGTGCGGGATCACCTGGACCGTGTCGCCCAGGTACTCGCCGCGGCGCTCCTTGGCGATGACGCTCGAGTAGATCTGCCCGGTCGTGACGTTGGCCGACTGCGCGAGGTCGACGTCGAGGAAGCGCTCGTAGTGGCCGATGTCGAGGTCGGTCTCAGCCCCGTCGTTGGTGACGAACACCTCGCCGTGCTGGAACGGGTTCATGGTGCCCGGGTCGACGTTGAGGTACGGGTCGAGCTTCTGCATGACGACGCGCAGGCCTCGGGCCCTCAGGAGGTTGCCCAAGCTGGCAGCGGTCAGGCCCTTGCCGAGAGAGGAGACCACGCCCCCGGTCACATAGATCTGCTTGACAACGGCCTGGTCGTTTCCCGCAACTGGGATATCTGCGCTAGTCACGGAATTCCATATTAGCCGACGGACCGCGATCCGTCTGCGCCTGACGCTGTGCGATTCGCCGCGGCGAGCTCCAGCAGCTCCTCTGCGTGGGCGTTCCCGGTCTCGCTGGAGGAGAGCCCCGACAGGAGCCTGGCGATCTCCTGCGTCCGGTCTGAACCGCTGATCTGGCGGATGCTGGAGGTCGTGAACTGCCCGTCGCTCGACTTCTCGATGCTGATGTGGTTGTCCGAGAACGCCGCGACCTGCGCCAGGTGCGTGACGACGATGACCTGAGCGTTCGCGGAGAGCCGCTGCAGGCGGCGCCCGATCTCGATCGCCGCGGACCCGCCGACGCCGGCGTCGACCTCGTCGAACACGAGGGTCGGCACCGAGCTCACGTCCGCCAGCACGACTTCGAGCGCGAGCATGACGCGAGAGAGCTCGCCGCCGGACGCGCCCTTGCCGAGCGGGGCGGGCTCGGTTCCCGGATGCGGACGGAGCATGAAGGCGACCCGGTCTCCACCGTGGGCCGCGATCTCGTCGAGCGGGGAGATCGCCACGGTCAGCTGGGCTGCCGGCATGGCCAGTGCGTGGAGCTCCTCCGTGACTCGCTCCTCGAGCACCGCAGCCGTCGCGGTCCGGAGTGCCGTGAGGCGCGCAGCCGCGGCGGCGAGCGCTTCCTCCGCCTCGGAGATCTGCGCCTCGAGCTGCTGGATGCGCGTCGAGTCGTTCTCGAGTTCCAGCAGCTGGATGCCCGCTTGGGAGCCGAGCTCGATCACGTCGTCGAGCGTCGGTCCGTAGGTGCGCGTGAGGCTCGTGAGCAGCGTGAGCCGCTCGTTGAGCTCCGCCAGTTCACCGCTTCCCTCGGCTTCGAGTCCGTCGAGGTAGCTGGCGAGGCGCAGGCCGAGCTCGTCGATTGCGAACGAGATGTCGGCCGCCGCCTGTCCGAGCTCACCCAGTGCGGGGTCGCTCGCTGTCGCGCTGTCGATGAGGGCCCGCACCTGCGAGACCAGCTCGGTGGAGCTCGCACCGCCCTGTCCACCGAAGCCTGTGGAGCTGTCACCGGCGAGGAGCTCGTGCGCCTGGCCGACGTCGCGCCGGAGCGCCTCGAGGTTGGAGAGCCGCTCGATGCGGGCGAGGAGCGTCACGTCCTCCCCCGCTTGCGGCTCGGCCGGCTCGATGTCGGCGAGTGCCCGACGCAGTCGGGCGGCTTCGAGCTCGCGCTCGGCCTCAGCATCGCTCAGCGTCTGCAGCTCGGCGCGCAGCTCGCCCCGGCGAACATGCGCCTCGCGAACCGTGGTGCGTGCGCCGCGCAGCTCGGCGCCGCCGAACGCATCCAGCGCGGCACGCTGCGCTCCCTCGCTGCGAAGTCGCCACTGGTCGCTCTGCCCGTGCACCACGACAAGGCGCTCTCCGAGGTCGGCGAGAATCGAGGCTGGCACCCCGCGCCCGCCGAGCCAGGCTCGGCTGCGCCCCTCAGCGCTCACCTGGCGGGCCACGAGGAGCTCATCGTTCTCGTCGAGCTCTGCGCCCGCATCTGCCGCGAGGCGCGCTGCGGCGCTATCGGCGTCGAGCTGCCAGCGCCCTTCCACGACTGCCTTGCTCGCGCCCGATCGCACCGCGTCCGCGGAGGCGCGCCCGCCGCGGAGCAGGCCGAGCGCCGTGACGATCATGGTCTTTCCCGCGCCGGTCTCACCCGTGATCGCGGTGAAGCCGGGGCCGAGGGGAAGCTCGGCGCGTTCGATGACGCCGAGGCCGGAGATGTCGATGTCAAGAATCATGCGCGTGCGGGTCCTCGCCATCCTGAAGTCGGGAGTTGGAACTTTTCGACAAGTCGTTTGCTGAACGGCGCGCTGTGGAGTCGCGCGAGACGGATCGGGGCGCCTCCCCGCGTCGCCGTCACGCGGGAGCCCGCCGTGAGGTCGTACGTGCGCCGCCCGTCGCACCACAGCACACCCGGCGTGCCGGTGCGAGGAATGATCTCCACGGCGAGCGTCGAGCTCGGGCCGACGACGATGGGCCTCGCGAAGAGGGCGTGCGCGCTGATCGGCACGAGCAGCAGCGCTTCGACCGTCGGCCACACGATGGGGCCGCCCGCCGAGAACGAGTAAGCGGTGGAGCCGGTCGGCGTCGAGAAGATCGCGCCGTCGGCGCCGAAGCTGAGCAGCGGCTGCCCGTCGACCTCGAGAACCAGCTCGAGCATCCGCTCACGGCTGGCCTTCTCGATGGATGCCTCGTTGAGGGCCCAGGTCTCGTAGACGGTCTGGCCGCCGAGCGTGACCTGGACGTCGAGCGTCATCCGCTCCTCGACCTCGTAGTCGCGATCGAGGGCTCGTCCGACGGCGTCCGCGAGCGAGTCTCGCTCGCTCTCGGCGAGGAAGCCGACGTGACCGAGGTTGACCCCGAGAATCGGGACCCCGGCATCGCGCACCAGCTCGGCGGCACGCAGGATGGTGCCGTCGCCCCCGAGCACGATGGCGATCTCGACTTCGTCGGCCGCGAGCTGATCGCCGAGCGCCATGGTCGTCCGGGGCACCCGGTTCCTGTCGAGGCGCAGCAGCTCGCGGTGCGTCGAAGGCTCGAGCACGGGAACCACACCGGCATCGTCGAGCAGCTGCAGCACCGTCATGGCCGCCTCGATGGCGTCTTCGCGTGCGACGTGGCTGACGACGAGGATCCGCCGCTTCGAGTTCCCGCTCATCGATCTGCCTCCAAGTCCTCCGCTTCGACGATGGCTCGCCGCAGAGTGTCGAGTCTGTCAGCATCCGCTGGACTCGAGCCTCTCGACGTGCGGAAGACGGCGACGAATTCCGAGTTCCCGTGCGTTCCCACGATGGGAGACGGCCGCAGCGAGACGAGCTCGAGCCCGCAGCCGGCGGCTTCGACGAGCACTCGCTCGAGTGCGGGCGCGACCAGCCTGCGGTCGTGGACGATGCCGCCCTTCACGCCCGTCCGCCCGACCTCGAACTGCGGCTTGATGAGCAGCACGGCGTCGACGATCCCGGGCGCCATCGCCAGGATGGGGGCGATGACCTTGGTCAGGGAGATGAACGAGAGGTCGCCGACGACGAGGTCGATGTCGGCGGACCGCACGGGCGATTCCGCGGCCGCGAGCAGCTCGTCGAGCTGCTCGGCGTCGACGAACCGGGCGTTGACGCCTTCCAGGTTCGAGACGCGAGGATCTTCGCGCACCGAGGGCGCCAGCTGGTCGTGCCCGACGTCGAGTGCCACGACGTGACGTGCGCCGCGAGAGAGCAGCACCTGTGTGAAGCCGCCGGTGGATGCGCCCACGTCGAGCGCCACTCGACCAGTGGGGTCGAGCGTCGGCACCGCGTCGAGACCCGCGACGAGCTTGTGCGCGGCTCGCGAGACGAAGTCATCTCCCCCAGCGATCGTCAGCTCGTCGTGGTCGGCGACGCGAAGGCCCGTCTTGCTCGCCTGCGCACCGTTCACGGACACCAGTCCGGCCTCGATGAGGCGCGCCGCGGCCGTGCGGCTGCGCGCGAGCCCGCGGTGGGTGAGTTCGGTGTCGAGACGCTTGAGTGGCCCACCCTCGGGGCTCGTGATCGGACCGTTCACGCGCTGTCCCCGTCGAAGAGCTGCACGGGAGTGCTCTCCAGGAGCTCCCCCAGCTGCTGGTGCAGCTGCGAGAACTCAGCCGCACGCTCCGAGACGGGCAGGGAAGAGATGCGATCGAGCTCGGGGGCGAGCTCCGAGTCGTCGCCGGTCCCGCCTGCGTCGATGCTCACGACGCGAGTTCCGAGTACAGCACCTCCGGCACCCGGAGCGCGTAGATGAGCTTCTCCGAGGCCGCGATCGCCGCGCAGCCAGCGCGCAGGAGGTTGATGGGCGAGGAGCCGGCGCGGTCGACGATGACGTCGATGCCACGTACCGTGACCTGCGCGTCGCCGACGCGTGCAACGGCCACCTCGGCCTGTGGACGCTCGCTGACGACCTTCGGGTACGGCTGCGAGAGCTCGCGAAGGTCGCTCAAGATGAAGTCGGGACGCTGACCAGGGGGCGCCGCGATGAGCTGCTTGGGGCGGTCGACGCCCGTGAGCACGAACGCCGAGGCCATGCCGGCGTTCGAGGCACCCTTGATGTCGGTGTCGAGTCGGTCGCCGATGAACAGCGCCTTCTTCGCGTCGAAGCGGCGCACCGCCTCGTCGAAGATCGCCTTCTCCGGCTTCCCGGCGACGAGCGGCAGCTTCTGCACCGCCGTGTGCACGGCCGACACCAGCGTTCCGTTGCCCGGGGCGATGCCGCGAGCGACAGGGATCGTCCAGTCCTGATTCGTCGCGACCCACGGGATGTCGCGCGCGAGCGCGAACGAGGCCTCCGCGAGGTGCTCCCAGCCGACGTGCGGCGCGAAGCCTTGGATGACCGCGTCGGGTTCGTCGTCCGCGGATCGCGTCACGCGGAATCCACCCTTGGCGAGCTCGTCGATGAGACCGTCCCCACCGACGACGAGCACAAGCGCGCCGGGGGCTACCTGGTCAGCTAGGAGACGCACCGCCGCCTGCGGACTCGTCACGACGTCCTCGGCCGTCAGCGTGAGCCCCAGCTCGCGCAAATGCTGCGCGACCTGCTCATCGGTGCGGGAGGCGTTGTTCGTGATGTACCCAGAGCGGAGCCCAGCGGTGGCAAGCGCGTTCAGGCTCTCCACCGCGTACGGCACCGGGTTCGATCCGCGGTAGACGACGCCGTCCAGATCCGCCAGCACCACGTCCACGCCGTCGAGCGGGGAAGGTCCGGTTCCGGTGCTCTTCTTGAACAAAGCCATCAGGATCTCTCGTCTCTCTCAGCTCGTCGGCTTCGGCAGCCTGACTCTTGGGATCTTGCCGCCGACCCAGGCAGGATCGACGCCGTTCGCGCACTTCGCGCGAGGTACAGGCGCAGCGGGCGCTGCAGGTCCTGCAGGCGGGCGCGGGGCGGCGGCGTGAATCCGCCGCCCCGCTTCCGATCACAGGTCGAAGAGGGGCTCGGGCTCGTCGCCCTTGCGCTTCTTCTCCTCGTCTTCGTCGTCGTCCTCAGCGTCACTGTTCTCAGCGTTGCTGTCAGCAGCCGCCGGTGCAGCATCGGCAGTCGCGGCGTCAGCGTCTGACTCCCATGCGACCTCAGCCTCAGCAGGCGCCGGGACGACATCGAGCTCGACGTCGACGGCGACAGGCGCGCTCTCGTGCTCGTCGATGTCGTGCTCGTCGGTCTCGAGTTCCTGGGCATCCTCGGCAGCGGCGACGATCTCGTCCGCCTCTTCCTCGACCTCGGCGACCAGTTCGTCGTCGAGCACGGCAGCGGCTTCGTCGATGACGTCGGCCTCAGCCTCAGCCTCCGATTCGGCCTCAGCTGCAACCGTGTCACCGGCCGCCGCGAGCAGCTCATCTACCTCGGCTTCGAGGTCGTCCTCGTCACGCGAGTACTCCGCGGCCTCGGATGCTTCGCCATCTGCGACGCTTCCCGAGCCTTCGACAGCGCTCGTCGAAACGCCGCCCGCGATCTCAGTCTCGGCTGCGATCCCGTCCCCGTCGATCTCGTCCTCCTCGAGAGGGGGGAACTCGCCTTCGGTGACGACTTCGATGGTCTCGTGCTCGTCGTGCTTGACGGCGTCGAGAGCATCCTGCGCCCTGGTGGCGAGGGCAGTCCAGCGCTCGGCCTCTCCGGTGCGCTCGAGTTCCTCGAGCACGGTCGCGTAGGCGGCGAACAAGGCCGGGCTGTACGAGTAGGCGCGCTTCGGGTCGAGCTGCGGGATCTCGAGTTCAGCAAGCGCGAGGTCGGCGGCGCCCTGATCGAGACGCGCTCCGGACATGGCGATGGCGACCTGGACCAGTTCGGCCGGGCCGAGCCCCGTGCGGTCGGCGGCGCGACCGAGCTCGAGGGCCCGGTCCGGGCGGCCGAGGCCGCGCTCGCTGTCGATCATGAGCGCCAGCTGGTCTTCCTTGCCGCTGATGCGACGGTAGGTGCGCAGCTCGCGGAGTGCCAGCGCGTAGTCGCCGATCGTGTACGCCGTGATGGCGAGGGTCTCGCGCACCATGGCGATACGTCCGCCGCGGCGTGCCGCCGAGACGGCATGCTGATGCGCGAGCTCGGGATCGCTGTCGATCAGGACCGATGCCATCACGAGGTGCCTGGCGACGAATTCCTGGTTGGTCGCCTCGAGCGTCTTGAGCTCGTTGCGGGCGCCCTTGGGGAGATCCGACTCGCTGACCTCGTCGGGAACGATGGGGTCGATGTGCTCTGCCCGAACGGGGCGGAGCTCACGTGCGAGCAGCTCCTCCTCGGTCAGCTCCGGACGCTCAGGCGCCGGACGTCCGCGGCCGCCGGAGAAGCCGCGATCGTCGCGTCCGCCACGGCTGTCTCCACGGGGACCGGATGAGCGACGCTCGCCGTCACGGGGAGGGTAGGACTTCCGCTCGCCGCGGTTGTCATCACGAGGCGCGTAGGTCTTGCGCTCACCATCACGAGGCGGGTACGACTTGCGCTCGCCACGGCTGTCATCACGAGGCGCGTAGGACTTCCGCTCGCCACGGTTGTCATCACGCGGTGCGTACGACTTCCGCTCACCGTCGCGGGGCGGAAACGACTTGCGCTCGCCGCGGTCGTCACGGGAGTTGTAGGGACGACGCTCCCCATCACGAGGCGGGTACGACTTGCGCTCGCCACGGCTGTCATCGCGAGGAGGGTACGACTTCCGCTCACCACGGTTGTCGTCACGGGGCGCGTAGGACTTGCGCTCACCCCGGTTGTCATCACGAGGCGCGTACGACTTCCGCTCACCCCGGTTGTCGTCACGGGGCGCGTAGGACTTGCGCTCACCACGGTTGTCATCACGAGGCGCGTACGACTTCCGCTCACGCCGGTTGTCATCGCGTGGCGCGTAGGACTTGCGCTCACCACGGTTGTCATCACGAGGCGCGTACGACTTCCGCTCACCATCACGCGGAGGGTACGACTTGCGCTCGCCGCGGCTGTCGTCACGAGGCGCGTATGACTTCCGCTCGCCACGGTTGTCATCACGCGGTGCGTACGACTTCCGCTCACCGTCGCGGGGCGGGTACGACTTGCGCTCGCCACGGTTGTCGCCGCGGTCGTCGCGGGAGTTGTAGGGACGACGCTCACCGTCACGAGGTGGGTACGACTTGCGCTCGCCGCGGCTGTCGTCACGCGGTGCGTACGACTTCCGCTCACCGTCGCGGGGCGGGTACGACTTGCGCTCGCCACGGTTGTCGCCGCGGTCGTCGCGGGAGTTGTAGGGACGACGCTCACCGTCACGAGGTGGGTACGACTTGCGCTCACCGCGGCTGTCGTCACGCGGTGCGTACGACTTCCGCTCACCGTCGCGGGGCGGGTACGACTTGCGCTCGCCACGCTTGTCGCCGCGGTCGTCGCGGGAGTTGTAGGGACGACGCTCACCATCACGAGGTGGGTACGACTTGCGCTCACCGCGGTTGTCATCACGCGGTGCGTACGACTTCCGCTCACCGTCGCGAGGCGGGTACGACTTGCGCTCGCCACGCTGGGCATCGTCACGGTTGTTGTAGCTGCGTCGTTCCCCCTGGTTGCGGTCGCCGCCGCCTGCGTAGGGCTTGCGGTCGCCGAACTGCTTGCGGTCGCCGCCGCGGGAGTTCGCATCCCGTCGCCCATCCTGGCCGCTGCGTTCCTGGCGGTTGCCTGACCCGCGTTCGTTGCTCGGGTTTCGCCGCTCGTTGTCGTTTGCGTCCATGAATAGCTCCTCGGGATGCGCTGTCGAATTGTTGTCGTGCTTGTCTGAATGCGCCTCACCTTGGACGCTTGCGTCGCCACCCAGCCTACGTCACAGCACTCCGAAGCTCAGGGACGTGCCCTGTGCTGCCATCGGGGTGCTTCGGCGCTGCGTTGTATTGTCGCGGTTGGTGGCGAATGAAAAAAAGCCGGGGTTGGTCATCGAGGAGCATCTCTGCTCACTCAACAACCAACCCCGGCTTATGAAGAAGTCCGGCGGTGACCTACTCTCCCACAGGGT
>NZ_PSYC01000003.1:0-53627 GCF_002931515.1 Pseudoclavibacter sp. RFBG4
GGGAAGGAGCGGGGGGAGGCGTGACCGAGAAGAGGGGGCGCCGCCGCTCTCAGTGCTGCAGCACGGCGCGCATGGCGGCGACGCGTCTGAAGACGACCGTCTCCATGTCGTCGGTGTTGTCCGTCGTGAAGAACTCGAAGGCGCTCGCCCGCATGATGGACATGAGGAGCTGCACGGCAGCGGCGGCGCGGAGGTCCCCGGGTGGGAGCCCCTCCCGACGCTCGACGAGGGCGACGTCCCGCTTCTCGTCGCTCGACATGTGCTCGAGGACCCGCTTGAAGAGCCTCGGCTCCTGGTCGATGACGGCCATGACTTCGCGGATGTCTCCCGAGTTCGGCTCCGGGTCGGATTCGCGCCACCGCTCGAGTGCGAGGTGCGTCAGCGCTTCGAGGAGGTCAGGGCTGAGCTGCTCGCTCCCGGGGTCCCCGCCTGCCACGAAGCGCTCGTCGAGGGGCGTCGTGTCTCGTCGGGCCGAGATGCCGAGCACGGCGTCTTCCTTCGATGCGAAGTAGTTGAAGAACGTCCTTCGGGAGATGCCGACCTGCTCGCAGAGCTCCTCGATCGTGAAGCTGGGAAGGCCGCCGTCGAGGGCGCGACGTCGGGCCATCGACGAGATGTCGCGGCTTGTCTGCGCCATCTTGCGAGCCCGCAGGTTCGTTGCACTATCGGTCACTAGTGCAGTATTGCACTAATCAGGAAAAGTGCAACAAGTTCTGGGTGCGGATGCACGTTCCGCCCATGCGCATCCCTTGGCCTACGCTGTCCCCTAGTACCCCGAGGAGACCCGATGGCCGAGATCCCGCACATCACGATCAGCGCTGGCTTCATCTTCGCGATCATCGACCTGATCATCCGAGTCATCGCGATCATCGTCGTGCCCCGCAATCGCAAGCCGAGCGTCGGCATCGCCTGGCTCATGGCCATCTTCCTCATCCCGTACGTCGGCGTCATCGCGTTCCTCCTCCTCGGCAGCTTCCGCCTCCCCGCGAAGCGCATGGAGCGTCAGCAGGAGGTCACGACCTTCATCAACATGGCCGTCGGGAGCGTCGAGGTCGAGCCGACGAAGCACAGTGACCCGGCCTGGTTCGACTCCGTCGTCGCCCTCAACCGCACGTACACGGCCATCCCGCTCATCAGCGACAACGAGGTCGTCCTGCAGGGCGACTACGAGGAGACCATCGTCGCGATGGCCGCCGAGATCGATACGGCGGAGAAGTGGGTGCACGTCGAGTTCTACATCCTCGCCTGCGACCACACCACTCGGCCGATCTTCGACGCCCTCGACCGGGCGGTCGCTCGAGGCGTGAGCGTTCGCATCCTGCTCGACCACATCGCCTCCATCCGCGTGCCCGGCTACCGCAAGCACACGCTGTCGCGACTCAAGGCCCTCGAGCGGGCCGGCGCCGAGTGGCACTACATGCTGCCCGTCCGCCCCTGGCGCGGCGAGTACCAGCGGCCAGACCTGCGAAACCACCGCAAGCTCCTCATCGTCGACGGCAACTCCGCCTACCTCGGCTCGCAGAATGTCGTCGACTCGACGTACAACAAGCGCGGCAACATCCGCCGTGGCCTCCACTGGCACGACCTCATGGTGCGCCTCGAGGGGCCGGCCGTGCACGCCGTCAGCGCCGTCTTCATCACCGACTGGTACTCGGAATCGGGAACGATCATCCCCGAGGACCTCACCGACGTCGAGACGATGCCGCAGGAAGCCCGGATGGACTGCCAGATCGTGCCAAGCGGCCCCGGGTATCCGAGCGAGAACAACCTCCGCCTCTTCCTCAACCTCCTCTACGTCGCCCAGAAGTCGATCATCATCACGAGCCCCTACTTCGTTCCGGACGAGTCGATGCTGTACGCCATCACGACCGCGACGGCACGCGGGGTGGTCGTCGAGCTGTTCGTGTCGGAGATCGGCGACCAGGCCATGGTCTACCACGCGCAGCGCTCCTACTACGAGGCCCTGCTGCTCGCGGGGGTGCGCATCTGGATGTACAAGTCGCCGACCATCCTGCATGCCAAGCACTTCACGATCGACGACGAGGTCGCCGTCATCGGGTCATCCAACATGGACATGCGCTCTTTCTCGCTGAACTTCGAGGTGTCGCTCATGGTGCGAAGCGCGGACTTCGTCGAGGACCTGCGAGAGGTGCAGCAGGACTACCGCGAGCACTCGCGAGAGCTGACGATGTTCGAGTGGCGGAAGCAGCCGCTGCGCTCGACCGTCCTCGACAACCTCGCGAGGCTCACCGCGGGTCTGCAGTAGCCGAACCCTGGGTGTTCGCTCCACCTCGAGCACGAGGCTCGCCGCAGCTGTTGTGGGTCGGGAGTAATTTTGCGAGTGAGCCCGATCGGGCTCAGATCGACCGACGCGTGCAGGAGCAGCGAGTCATGCAGAAGATCATCCCGAACCTCTGGTTCAACAAGAATGCCGAAGAGGCAGGCGAGTTCTACGCCTCCAGCTTCCCCAAGACGACGACGTCGGTGGAAGCCCGATACCCCGAGACCGATCTCCTCGACTTCCAGAAGGACTTCGCGGGCTTGCCGCTCGTCGTCGGCGTGGAGATCGACGAGTACCGGTTCACGCTCATCAACGCCGGCGACCAGTTCAGGCCGAACCCGTCGGTCTCGTTCATGCTCAACTTCGACCCGCGCGTGCTCGGCGGCGACGCGGCGTCGGTGCAGGCGAGCCTCGACAAGCTCTGGACTGCGCTCAGCGACGGCGGGAAGGTGCTCATGCCGCTGCAGGAGTACCCGTTCAGCCCGCGCTACGGCTGGGTCGAGGACCGCTATGGCGTGAGCTGGCAGCTCATGTTCGTCGATCCCGACGGCTTGAGCACTGCCGACGAGGCCCGGCCGTTCATCGTGCCGAGTCTGCTCTTCGGCGGAGCGGCGCAGAACAGAGCGCGCGAGGCCATCGACTTCTACGTCTCCCTGTTCCCGGATGCGCTCATCGGCACGGTGGCCGAGTACCCGGCGCCGTCGGGTCCGGCTCCGGCGGGTGCCATCATGTACGCCGACTTCCAGCTCGCCGGCCAGTGGTTCGTCGCGATGGACAACGGGGCCGGCCAGGAGTTCGGCTTCGACTGCGGCGTCTCATTCGAGGTCGACTGTGCCGACCAGGCGGAGATCGACCACTACTGGAACGCGATGAGCGCCGTCCCGGAGGCCGAGCAGTGCGGATGGCTGGCGGACAGGTTCGGAGCGAGCTGGCAGATCGTGCCGACGAACATGGGGGAGCTCATGGCGAGGCCGGACGGCTATGAGCACATGATGCAGATGAAGAAGCTGGTCATCGCCGACTTCTGACCTACCACCGTGCGGTGTCGAGCGCGCTCGGGTTCGAACACATATTCCCAGGATTCGTCGGGTCGTCAGCCAGGCGAGCCGCTTACTGTCGCCGGTATGGCAGAGACACACGAAGGCGAAATGCTCGGAGCAACCGAGCCCGATGAGAACGGCACGGAAAAGGATCCGTCGAACTGGGTCACCGGTGACGAGCCGATGACCGGCGCGCAGCGCAGCTACCTCGACACGCTCGCCCGCGAGGCTGGCGAAGAGATCCCGGCGAACATCACGAAGGCCGAGGCGTCAGAGCACATCGACCGCCTCCAGCAGAAGACGGGTCGCGGCGAGAGCTGACCGCGGCAAGAGAAAAGGCCAGGCCGGGTCGCGTTCAGCGACCGGCCTGGCCTTCTTCGTGGAGCGGATGACGGGAATCGAACCCGCGCTATCAGCTTGGGAAGCTGAAGTTCTGCCATTGAACTACATCCGCGCACCCAACGCCCGAAGGCGATGAACTCGACCATCGTACAACGAAGCCGCCTGGGGGTGGTGGCGACGCGGCCGTGATGTCCCGGCATAGGTGCCCGCATGACTCCCCAGAATGTTGCGGTCCAATCTGTGATCTGTCATCGTGGGCTTCACATCACAGTGAAGCCGGATGAGGGGGAATGCCGGTTCACTGTTCGACAACTCCGGGGGGACACATGAGCGATATTCTGCGCGCCGAGAAGCAAGAGCCGAGTCGACGGGCGGTTGCATCCGCGGTGGCGTGGGCGCTGCCGACCATTGCGATCGCGGTCTCCGCGCCTGCGCAAGCGAGTTCCGGCGTCCCGCCGCAGCCACCAGGCCTGAACGGTTGGATCTCCTTCACGATGCCGGACGACAGCGCGAGCGTCTACCGAGTCGAGGGGCGCCCTGGCCAGAGTCACCAATACGGAATATATGGGCTCTGGGTGACGAACACGACGAGCACCTCCGTCATCACGGATACGCGAATCGTCCTGCACTACCTTCCCGGTCCGAGCTCGTGGTCCTCGAGCACGTCATCGGCCTGGAGCGACCTCAAGCAGATCGGCACGCACGACTTCCCTGAGGGCAGGCACGAGAGCTACGAGATGACCTACCTGCGCACCATCGTGCCGACGGAGGGAGTCACGAACCTCGTCAGCGACATGGTCTTCGCGGGCGAGGTCAGCCTCGACGGCAACGCGCCCTCCCTCTACGTCGACAGGTACGTGACGGTGGACGGCGTGGAGCTTGCGTTCCGAAGGAAGTACCGCACGAACGTGTACACGCCGCTCAACAGCAACACCCCACCGAACGCGTCGAGCACTTCTCGCGAGCGGCGCGCGTTCGCAGGGGCCGACGAGGAACTCGGGTCGAACGCCGCCCCAGTCTGAGGGTGCGCACCTGAGGGTGCGCGTCCGAGCCGGCGCTCTGAACCCGACCGGCGGTGCGCCGGTCGGGTTCAGTCGCGCTTGGCGACAAGCGCGCGGATGACGAAGAACACGATGACGGCGACGACGGCGACGACGGCGACGATGCTCAGTCGCGCCACCATCCAGGCCAAGTGGAAGAGCACGTCGACGAGCCACCAGGCGATCACGACGGCCACGATGACGCCGATGACGGTCCACACGTTTCTGCTCACGTCCTCAGCCTAGCCTCGCGCATCCGGCGACCAACTAGGCTGGCGACGTGCTTCTCAGCGATCGCGACATCAAGCAGGGCGTCGAAGCGGGCCGTATCGGCCTCGAGCCGTACGAGCCGGGACTCGTGCAGCCCTCGAGCATCGACGTGCGCCTCGACAGGTACTTCCGGTTGTTCGACAACCACAGGTACCCGTTCATCGACCCGGCAGAGGAGCAGCCGGAGCTGACGAGGCTGGTCACGTCGAAACCAGACGAGCCGTTCGTGCTGCACCCGGGCGAGTTCGTGCTCGCCTCCACATTCGAGCGCGTCACCCTCGGCGACGATGTCGCGGCCCGGCTCGAGGGCAAGAGCTCGCTCGGCAGGCTCGGACTGCTCACGCACTCGACGGCGGGATTCATCGACCCCGGCTTCACGGGGCACGTGACGCTGGAGCTGTCGAACGTCGCAACGCTCCCCATCAAGCTCTGGCCCGGCATGAAGATCGGCCAGCTCTGCTTCTTCCAGCTCTCGAGCGCCGCGGAGCACCCCTACGGGTCTGCGATCTACAGCTCCCGCTACCTCGGGCAGCGAGGCCCGACCGCTTCCCGGTCGTTCATGAACTTCACCCGCGCCGACGTGTCGGTCACCGAGGCGGGCGCGCCCGGCGAGTAGCTCGAGAGGGGCAGCGAGCCGCGCCGCTCCGGTGCACCGAACTTCTCTGCGAGGTTGCGGAAACCGGGGCACGCGCACGTAGCGTTGGCGCAACGTTGTCAACGATGCCCGTGCTCCATTCGGGCTCGAGGCGTCCCCACGAAGGATGCATGGCCCATGCCACAGACACCACCCCCGAACTCGCAGCGCGGCCCCGGAACCGGGGATCTCTCTCGCGAGCCGAGCGGTGCCGACATTCGCCGTTGGCGCCGCTACCTCGCCGATGAGCGCGCAGAAGGGTCCGTGTACCGAGACCTCGCGGCGAAGCGCGAGGGTGAGGAGCGGGAGATCCTGCTGGGTCTCGCGAGCGCCGAGGTGCGGCACGAGGAGCACTGGCTGAGTCTCCTCGGCCCGGCGGGCGACGGCGGGGTGCGAGCACAACTCGGGACGCGCCTCTTCGGCTGGTTCGCGCGCCGCTTCGGCTCCCTCTTCGTGCTGGCGCTCATCCAACGAGCTGAGTCACGTTCGCCGTACGAGCGCGAAGCGGATGCGACCCCAGAGATGGCGGCGGACGAGCGCATCCACGAGGAGGTCGTTCGCGGCCTGGCAATGCGCAGCCGCTCCCGCATGTCCGGCGGCTTCCGGGCGGCGGTGTTCGGGGCCAACGATGGGCTCGTCTCGAACCTCGCCCTCGTGCTCGGCATCGGCGCGACCGGTGCGCCCACGGTGATCATCCTCGCGACGGGCCTCTCCGGGCTGCTCGCCGGAGCGTTGTCGATGGCGGCGGGCGAGTACGTGTCCGTCCGCTCGCAGCGTGAACTCCTTGAGGCCTCGACGCCAAGCCCGGACACTCCCCAGACCATCCAGCAGCTCGACGTGAACGCGAACGAGCTGGAGCTCGTCTACCGTGCCAGGGGCATGGGCGAGGACGAGGCTCGCAGCTACGCCCACCGCGTGTTCGCGCTGCAGGGGGCCGACCCGGAATCCGGCCCGATCTCGCTGCAGTCCGCCGAGGAAGAGCACGAGGAGCTCGGTACCGCGTGGACTGCGGCCCTCTCCAGCTTCTGCTTCTTCGCCGGCGGTGCGCTCCTCCCGGTGCTTCCCTACATCTTCGGAATGAGCGGCATCGCCGCCGTCGCGGTGTCCGCGGCGGTCGTCGGTGTCGCGCTTCTCGCGACGGGCGCCATCGTCGGCGTGCTGTCGGGTGGTCCGCCGTGGCGTCGCGCCGGACGCCAGCTGCTCATCGGCTTCGGGGCCGCGGCCGTGACGTACGTGCTCGGCCTCGTCTTCGGAGTTGCGGTTGGATAGGGCTCATGCCCATTCCTGAGTTCGTCGCCGAGCTGCGCGCCAAGATCGGGCCGGAGCATCCGCTCTGGCTTGCTGGTTCGACTGCCGTCATCATCCGTCCGACGATGGCACCCGCTGGTGTCCCCGCTGCCGGCGGTGAGGAGGTGCTGCTCGTGCGGCGCTCCGACAACGGAGTGTGGAGCCCGGTGACGGGCATCGTCGACCCGGGCGAGCATCCGGCGACGACTGCAGTGCGGGAGAGCCTCGAGGAAGCCATGGTGGAGGTCCGCGTCGAGCGCCTCGTGCGTCTCAGCGTCTCGCCGAAGATCGTGCACGCGACGGGTGACCGCGCGCAGTACTGCGACCTCGTGTTCCGCTGCTCCTGGGTAGCCGGAGATGCGGCGGTCGGTGACGACGAGTCGGTGGACGTCGCCTGGTTCCCCGTGGATGCCCTGCCCGAGATGCCCGAGCATCTGGCCTCCCGTGTCGCCGTCGCGGTCGCGGACCAGCCCGAGTGCGAGCTGCTCGTCGACGGGGTGCCGCTGTCGATCGTCGGGCCCGGAGTCTCTCGGTAGACATGCCGGTGCCGGTGCCCGTGCCGGCGTGGGTGCCCGTGTGAGTGTGAGTGCGGGTGGAGTCGTCCCTGCCTGGCTACTCCGGGGCGCCGACGACGACCTGGCCGTCGGCTGACGAGACGGTGACGGTCACGGACTGCTCCTGCTCTGCATACGTGAACGTGCACTGGAACTCGGCGCCTTGATCGGCCTTGACCTGCTCTGGGCAGACGACGTCGGTCACCTCGACGAGACCGAAGTCGTCTTGCAGCACGCGTGTGACCTCAGCCTGCAGCGGCTCAGCTGCGAGCACGCTGCCGTTGCTCTGGCCGATGAAGTAGCCGCCGAGACCTGCGATGAGTGCCGCCGCGGGAATCGCGAGGATCAGGAGCAGACGAGAGTTGCCCTTCGGCTTGCCTGCCTGTGCCGGCCCGGGCCCTGGTCCGAATTGCTGGCCCGGGAAGCCAGGGCCCTGGACGCCGGGCCCCTGGTAGCCAACCGGCTGCTGGTAGCCGAAGTCCTGCTGTGTCGGGGACGCGGGAGCTGGCGCCCCGTAGGTGGCGCTCGGGACGCCGTACGTGGCGTTCGGGTTCGCAAAACCGGAGCCGTACCCGGAACCATCTCCAGGCCCGTAGCCGGACGCCGATGCCGCGTGAGCGCCGGGACCGTACGCGCTGGGGGTTGACCTCTCGCCTGGCGTCGACCCGACCTGGCCGGTCTGGCTGGTCTGGCCCGTCTGGCCGGCCTGGCTGGTCTGGCCCGTCTGGCCGGCCTGGCTGGTCTGGCCGGCCTGACCGACGTTGCTCGCACCTGGCGTCGCCGAAGCGGCCGGGTATCCGGGCTGGGGATACGGCAGGCCGTACTGGGAAGGCTGCTGATGCGGTGCAGGCTGCTGGCCCTGGCTCTGACCGTACTGCTGGTTCTGGTTCTGGTTTTGGTTCTGGTTCGGGTTCTGACCGTAGTGCTGTTCCGGGCCCGACCCCTGGCCGGGCCCGTGCGGTTGCCGAGCCTGCTGCCCCTGTTGCCCCTGCCGCGGGTCACGCGGGTCGCGCGGGTCGTTGGGGTCGCGTGGCCTCTGCGGGCCGCCCTGCGGTGGGAAGGTCATCGTGGCTCCTCCAGCTTGCTTGCTGTGACGTGCATGAGCGGTCCCGGCCTAGCCGGTTCTCGCGTTCCCGATCGCATCCCAGAACGCGCTCGCCTGATCTGCGGTCACATTGGTCACGTACTGGGGCGCGAGCGACGCGGGGTCATCCGGCAGATCGTCGGCCGTTGGCGTGCCCGTGATCTCGAAACCGAACTGCACCTCGACGTCGAGCGATGCCGCATCCATCGTGCCGTTCACCTCGATCTTCTGCACGATGCCATCCGTGCCGACCCACACGTGCAGCGGGAGCAGGGTGCCGAGCTCGTCCTCGCTGAGCTGCGAGCGGAGATCGTCGCCCAGCGTGTACAGCCCGGCCTCCTCGAGCGAGTCGAACGTGACCGCCGACGTGAAGTGCTTGCTGCCATCTGCCGAGACCTCGAGCTTCTCGGGAAGCTCCTCGCCGTTGCTCTCCTTCGACAGCTGCCATGCCTTCACCAGATTGCACATGTAGATGACGGTGCCGAGGATGCACGTGCGCTGCGGGTCGTTCGCGCGGTCGAGGTCGCCCATCGGCAGGCGCGCCCACGGGGTCGAGACGACCGTCGTGTACGCGCTGCCGAAGAGGTAGTAGGTGTAGTCGCTGCCGGCAATGTGGACCTCGTCGATGGAGGTTCCCGCCTCGGCGGTCGACTCCTTCGTGACGTAGGACGCGCCGACCACGCTCGTCTCGTGCTGCGTGCTGAGCGTTGCCCCGGTCGAGGCCTTGCCGTGCGTGTAGGCGGTCGCGGAGAAGTTCTCGACCTTGGCGAGGCCCTCCACGAGGGAGTCACCGAGCAGCTCCGCGCCGGTGTCGGCGTGGTACTCGAGCTTCGCCTCGTGGTTCGCGACCGCTGTCGGGGTCGTCGTCGCGCATCCGGAGAGCACGAGGCCGACCAGCAGCGCCGTCGCGCCTGCGATGAGGTGTTGGGTGCGCATCAGGAACCCCCGAGCTCGTTGTACAGCGAGAGCGCGGTCTGGCCGAGCACCGAGCCCTCCCACCGGAACGGCGGGTTCGCCGACGAGAGGACCGTCGACGAGGTTGCGGCGACGTAGCCGGCCCCGATCACCGTGTCGTAGTAGACGAGCCAGGCCCCACCAGAGCCTCCCGGCGTCATGCTGCACATGTGGGTGTACCCGCCGGCGGAACCCTCCCGCCACTGGCTGGAGGCGCACATGTACTCCTCGGAGCCGTCGTAGGGGCTCGCACTCGGATAGCCGACCTGCGTGATCGCCTTGGCGGGGACCCCGAAGGCGATGCCCTGCCCGCCCGTCACGTCCTGGATGCGCTTGCCGTCTTTCTCCTCCATCACGAGGAACGCGAAGTCGTTGTTCCAGCCCTCCCCGTACACGCCCTGGTCGCCGTAGTTGGCGTTGTCGAGGAAGTGCTGCGGGATGCTGTAGTCGGTGGCCGCCCAGCGACCGTACGGCTGCTCGGCCCCGTCGCCGCGGTCGCCAGGGATGAAGACGACGTTGCTCGCGATGGCCTTGTTGCTCTCGAAGTCGACGAGGCAGTGGGCCGCCGTGACGACGATGTTGCGCTCGCCGGAGTTCACGACCGTCGCCGAGCACACCGCGAGACCACTCGCGAACGACATGTACAGGCGACCGAAGGTGGATGCGCCGAGCCCGGCGCGGTCGTAGGGCACCGCCTCCGAGACATCTCCGTAGCCGTTCGCCGACTCGGCGGCGGGCACCGGGGTGGTCGGCGGGACGAAGGCGCCGGTCGCCGGGTCGCCGACTCCGACCGTGATGCCGTTGTCTGGTGCCGTGTAGTCGAAGCCCTCGGCGTTCTTGAACATGTCGGGGTCTGACCAGAAGTCGTGCGATTCCTGCGCCGAGGACTCGAACGAGTCGCGCAGGCTGACCGTGCCGCCCTCGATGGGCGCGTCGACGGCGTCGTACCCGTTTGCCGAGGGAGTCGCCGTCGCGCTCACTGAGCACCCGGCCAGCAGCGCGACCGCAGCGAGCGCGCCGATGCTCGCGAGCAGAGCCCGTGGTCGGCGACGGTGTCGGGTCATGGGGTCTCCTTCGGCACGCTGGGTATGCCGTTCGTTGTCATGCTACGCAGAGCCACCGACACTCAGGCCGCGAACCTGCCGAAAACCCCGACGGTGGGGACTTCTCCCCGGGAGGGCCGGGGAATGCGGCGCCATCACCGCGTGGGCCATGAGGAATAGGGAGGCCTGAGTGTGCGTTGCCCCGACCATGCCAGGAACGCCCACGCTCTCCGTGCTCGACCTCATCCCCGTCGCCGAGGGGCAGTCCGGCGCTGACGCCGTTGCCGCATCCGCCCGCCTGGTGCGGCGAGCCGACGAGCTCGGGTACCACCGCTACTGGGTCGCCGAGCACCACAACACCGAGCTCGTCGCCTCGACGACGCCGCCCGTGCTGCTCGCGGCGCTCGGCGCGGGAACGCAGCGCATCCGCCTCGGCTCGGGCGGCGTCATGCTGCCGAACCACGCACCCTTCGTCGTCGCCGAGCAGTTCGCGACTCTCGAGTCGCTCTACCCCGGGCGCATCGACCTCGGTCTGGGCCGCGCGCCCGGCACCGACCCGTTCACCGCCGCCGCGCTGCGTCGCGACCTGTCGCGCGATCGCGTCGACGAGTTCCCCAACGACGTGCTCGAGCTCATGGGCTACCTGGGCGACGTGAGGGCGGAGCACGACCGCGAGGTGCTCAATCGCCTCCGAGTCAGCCCGGGCGCGGTGACGAACCCCCAGATCTGGCTCCTCGGCTCGAGCCTCTACGGGGCAGAGCTGGCCGCCGCCTTCGGCCTGCCGTACACCTTCGCGCACCACTTCGCGATGCACGCGGACCCCAAGGCCGCCGCCGACCACTACCGCGACCACTTCGTGCCGTCGCCCGTGCTCGCCGAACCGCACTTCATGGTGTCGGTCTCCGCGATCGCCGCGGAGTCGGTCGATGAGGCCACCCGCCTCGCGCTCCCCAGCAGGGCGGCCATGCACCAGATCCGGTTCGGCCGCCCCACGAGGGTCCTCTCCCCAGAGGGCGCGGCCGCGTACGCGGACCGGATGCAGGATCGCTCTCTCTACGACGCGACGACCGGCACGCAGCTCGTCGGGACCCCCGAGATGGTCGCCGACGGCATCGACCGCCTCATCGAGCGCACGGGGGCCGACGAGGTCATCCTCGCCGCCACGACGCACGACGTGGAGGTGCGGATCCGCACGATCGAGGCGCTCGCGGAGCTGCGCGACCCGGCTGCCTGGGAGCCGCGCGCGACTGTCGGTGCACATCCGCATAATTGACGGGTGACTTCCCACGCGCGCCATGCCTCTTCCGCCTCCACACCTGACGACTTCACGTTCGACGACCCGAGCGACGCCCCCGACAGCACCGACGAGGCGCTGCTCCGCGCGCTCGCGGTGACATTCGCCGACGCTGGCTTCACCGTCGACGGGGTCGAGTCGCGTCTGGGGGCCGAAGCGGCGGATGCGCTGCACCGCGACCTGCTCGAGCCTGCGTCGTTCGCCCTCTCGCGTGAGCCGGACGACGCGCTCTCCGCGCTCATCCGCCTGTTCGTGCTCGCTGAGACCGTCGAGGCGGGCGACGTCCCGGCACTCGACGAGCTGCTCGCGGCTCGCCTCGTTGCTCGCGTCCCGCGCCGGCGCCCCACGGAATCGGCTGAGGAGGCCAGCGCCGAGGAGCTCGCGGACGGGCTCGTGGTCGCACTCGTCGACGTGCGCCCGTACGCGAGCGAGGGCGTCAACGGCAGCGTCGAGATGTGGGTCGCCTCCGACCTCGGCGGTGTGCAGCTCGGCCGCGACCAGCCGCTGCGCCGCGACCATGTCGTCGGCATCGGGCCGGCGACGACGCTGCTCGCCCAACTCACCCCGCGGGAGCCCGTCGCCCGCGCGCTCGACCTCGGCGTCGGCATGGGCGTGCAGACCATGCACCTGCTCGCCCACACCAGGCACGTCGTCGCGACCGACATCTCGGAGCGTGCCCTCGCGTTCGCGAAGTTCAACCTGCTGCTCAACGCCGAGGCGCTCGGCATCGCCCCCGGCGGCCTCGAGGATCGCGTGAGCCTGCGCCTCGGAAACATGCTCGAGCCCGTCGCCGGCGAGCACTTTGACCTGTTCGTGTCGAATCCGCCGTTTGTCATCACGCCCCGGCGCGAGGGCGAAGGGGGAAGCGACCAGTACACGTACCGTGACGGCGGCAAGCCGGGCGACAGCATCGTCGAGGGGCTCGTGCGCGACCTCGGCACGGTGCTCGCCCCGGGCGGCGTCGCCTGCATGCTCGGCAACTGGGAGGTGCGGGAGGGCGACGCCAACTGGCACTCGCGCCTCGAGACGTGGCCCGCGAACGATGTCGACCTGTGGGTCGTGCAGCGCGAGGACGCGACTCCGGTCGAGTACGCCGACATGTGGTTGAAGGATGCGGCTGAGAACGCCGAGCTCTCGAGCTGGCAGCACGCATTCCGCCGCTACCTGCAGGACTTCGCGAGCCGCGACGTCGAGCGCATCGGCATGGGCATGTTCTTCCTCCGCCGCACCCACGAGGGCGCCGTCGGCGGCCCGCTGCGCCGCTTCGAGCACCTCACGCACGCGCTCGGCCACCCGCTCGCCGCGCACATCCGCGACGGCTTCGAGGCCATCACCTGGCTGCGCGGGGTCGACGACGACGAGCTCTTCGACGAGCCGCTCGTCGTCGCCGGCGACGTCACCGAAGAGCGCCACTCGCGGCCAGGCGACGAGGACCCGAGCATCATCATGCTTCGCCAGGGCGCGGGGTTCCGCCGCACCATGTCGATGTCGACGGAACTCACCGGCTTCGTGTCGGTGTGCGACGGTGAGCTCGTCGGTTCACAGATCGTCACCGCCATCGCATCGCTCGTCGATGTCGAGGAAGAGGCCCTGCGCGCGAGCCTCGTGCCCGACGTGCGCGAGCTCGTGGCACTCGGCTTCCTCGAGCCGCGCTGGCGGTAGAAGGTCAGCTCGGCTGGCGGCGCTGAGCGTGCTCGCTCCCCGCCGTCACGGGTGCACCACGACGTTCTCCGGCGCCTCGCCGGCCAGGAGTGCGCGCAGCTGGCGGTCGATGAGCGCGACCATGCGCGGATGCATCGCCGAGGAAGCACCCCCGACGTGCGGGGTGATGAGTGCGCCGTCGAGATCCCAGAGCCGGTGCCCTGGCGGCAGGGGCTCTGGGTCGGTGACGTCGAGGGCGGCCCGGATGCGGCCGGCCTCGAGCGCGGCGATGAGCGCCTTGGTGTCGACGACGGGTCCGCGCGCGACGTTCACGAGGAGCGAGCCCTGTCGCATCGCGGCGAGGAAGCTCGCATCGACGAGGTGCCTGGTCTCGTCGGTGAGCGGCACCGTGAGGATCACCACGTCGATCTCGGGGAGCAGCGCCTCGAGGCTCGAGATGGGGTGCACGCGGTCGGGCCCGCCCTCGGCTCCGCGGGCGGAGCGCGCGAATCGGAGCACGTTCGCCTCGAAGCCGCTCAGTCGAAGCTCGATGGCCTTGCCGACGCCGCCGTATCCGACGATGGCCACCGTGCGGTCGGCGAGGCTCTGGCCGGGCAGCTGGTGCCACGCGTGCCGCTTCGCCGCTGTCGTGTACTCGGGGATGCGGCGGAGCGACGCGAGCGTGAGTCCGAGCGCGAGCTCGGCCGTCGAGGCCTCGTGCACGGAGCGCGCGTTGGCAACCGCGTGGCCGGCGGGCAGGTGGGCGAGCACGTCCTCGTAGCCGATCGTCTGGGCCTGGACGAGTCGCGTCGTCGTGCACCCGAGGCTCGCGGCGAGGCGCGGGTCCTGCTGATAGGGGAGCACGACGAGGTCGATGTGCGGGGCGGGTGACGGCGTCGTCAGATCCCAGGTGATGCACTCGAGGTTGGCGGCGATCTCGAGCTGCGTGATCGAGGCCGCGAGGGCCGGGGTCGGCACCGAGACGAGGAGCTGTTTGATGTGGGTCACGATACGGGCTCTTGCTTACATAATGAGTTCATGCACATAATGTAAGCCAGACGCGGTCCCAGGCCAAGCAAGTCCTGTTCCTCCTCGGCAAGGCCGAGACCGCGCGAGACCCCACCTCGATTGGACGACAATGACGTCAGAGATCATCACGATCATCCACACGGCGATCGCCATCCTCGGCGTCGTCGTGCTCATCACCCGCTTCCGACTGAACCCCGCCGTCGCCCTCGTGATCGGCTCCCTCTACCTGGGACTCGCCACGGGGCATCCGCCGACCGAGACCATCGGCACGATCACCGGCGGCTTCGGGGAGATCATGGCCGAGGTCGGCCTCCTCATCACCTTCGGCGTGCTGCTCGGCTCCATGCTCAGCGAGATGAACGCCATCCAGCGCCTCGTCTCGCACCTGCTGCGCGTCTTCGGGCCGCGAGGGCTGCCGTACGCGATGGGCCTCACGATCGGCACCGTGCTCCAGTCGATCTTCCTCGACGTGCTCCTCGTGATCTCCGCGCCCCTCGCACGCAAGATGGCGCCGCTCATCGGCAAGCACGGCACGCCGCGCATCGCGACGGCCCTCGCCATCAGCCTCGAGTGCGGCATCGTCTTCATGGTGCCGGGCGTGGCAGCCCTTGCGCTGGCAGGCGTCCTCGGCGTCCCGCTCGGCCAGATGCTGCTCTTCGGCCTCATCGTCATCGTGCCGACCATCGTCATCTCGATCTTCATCATGACGCTGCTGTTCCGCATCGGCTTCTGGAAGGAGAAGCTGGACGAGACGCAGCCCCTCGAAGGTGAAGAAGGAGCGGACAACAGCATCGACGCGTCTCCGGAGCCCGTCGCACCCCTCAAGACCGAGAGCATCCCAGTCGGCGACCGACTCAGCAAGGTCGGCGGCGTCCCCCGCGGCGTCGCCGTCGCCGAGCGCACCACGACCTCCGAGCCGAAGCTCATCCTGCTCTTCGCGCCGCTCCTGCTCTGCCTCGGCCTCATCGCGACGGGCGCGATCCTGCAGATCGTCGGCGTCGAGATCGACGCGCTTGTCCTCGTGACGGACCCCGTCTTCGCGCTGCTCCTCGCCGTCCTCGGCACGAGCATCATCGGCAGGCTCACGGTCGGCGGCAAGGCGGTCGAGAAGTCGGTTGTCGCGGGCTTCCGCGAGAGCGGTCAGATCCTGATCCTCACCGGTGTGGGCGGCTCGCTCGCGGCGACCGTCGCGGCGACCGGCCTCGGCGACATCCTCGGGCAGGCGTTCAGCGCCAACAGCTTCGCGCCGCTCCTCATCGTCTGGGCCATCGCGGCCGTACTGCACATCGCCGTCGGCTCCGTCACGATCTCGGCGATCACCGCCGCCGGCATCCTCGCGCCCATCGCGTCCGTCATCGGCCTCGACCCGATCCTCATCGCCCTCGCGGCGGGAGCCGGCTCGCTCTTCGCGGTGCACGTCACCAGCAACACGTTCTGGCTCCTGCAGTCGTTGCTCGGACAGACGACACGGGGCACGCTGAAGACATGCACCGTCGGTGTGTCCGTCGCCTCGGTGGTCGCGTTGCTCGTGACCCTTGTCCTCAGCATCTTCATCTGACCCGCACGCTCCGACCGATCACCGTCCGGAAAGGACCGACATGCACACCAACGCCAAGATCGCCCCGCTCGCGGGAGTCCGCGTGCTCGAGCTCGGGAACTTCATCGCAGCCCCGACGGCAGGGCGGATGCTCGCCGACTTCGGCGCCGAGGTCATCAAAGTCGAGCGGCCCGGAACGGGAGACGAGTTGCGCTCGTGGCGCCTGCATCCCGGCGCGACGACCTCCATGCTGTTCCACACCATCAACCGCAACAAGAAGTCGATCACCCTCGACCTCCGGACCGAGGAGGGGCGGGATGCGGTGCGTGCGCTTGCCGCCGACTGCGACGTGGTCCTCGAGAACTTCCGTCCGGGCACCATCGAGCGGTGGGGGATCGGGCCGGACGTGCTCAACGAGATCAACCCGGAAATCGTCATCGGCCGTATCTCCGCTTTCGGGCAGACGGGGCCCCTCTCGAGCCGGCCGGGGTTCGCCGCCGTCGCGGAAGCCATGGGCGGGTTCAGGAACCTCGTCGGCGACCCCGACCGCGCCCCGGTCCGCGTGGGCGTCTCGATCGGCGACTCCATCGCGGGCGTGTACGCCGCCTACGGCGTGATGATGGCGATGTTCCAGCGTGAGCAGCGCCGTGGCGCCGGCCTCGAGCCGGCCCCGCTCGAGGAGCGCGTCATCGACGTCGCCCTCAACGAGGCCATGTTCTCAATGATGGAGTCGCTCATCCCGGACTACCAGGCGCACGGGGTGGTGCGCGAGCGGGTCGGCGGGCGCATGGAGGGTATCGCCCCCACCAACGCGTACGTGTGCGGGGATGCGAAGAGCGTCGTGATCGCGGGCAACGCCGACGCGATCTTCGTGCGCTTCATGGGCATCATCGGGAGAGACGACCTCGCTCGCGACCCGGGCCTCGCGACCAACAATCTCCGCTGGGATCGGCGCGACGAGCTCGACGCCGCGATCGGCGCGTGGACGGCGACGCTCCCGGCCGAGGAGGTGCTCGACATCCTCGACGACGCCGGCGTCCCCTCTGGCCCGATCTACACTGCCGAGGACATCACCGCGAGCCCGCAGTACGCGGCCCGCGACATGATCCAGAAGTTCGACGTGACCGACGGAGACACCACCGTCGAGGGTGTCGGCTTCCCGGGCATCGTCCCGGTCCTCGGCGGCGCCTCCCTGCCGATTCGCACGCTCGCGCCCGGGCTCGGCCAGGACACCGAGGCGGTGCTCGCGGCCTACGCGGGCCGCAGCGGGCAGACGCAGAGCGACGACAACAGCAAGGTGGACGCACGATGAGCCAGAACCCGATCACCTCCGCGCGTCTGCGCGACGTCACCCTGCGCGACGGCCTGCAGCTCACCGGCAAGCTGCTGTCGACCCAGCGCAAGGTCGAGCTCGCGCGCGAGCTCTTCTCGGCCGGGGTACCAGAGCTCGAGATCGGCTCGATGGCGCGCGGCGACCTCGTCCCGCCCATGGCCAACACGCTCGAGGTCATCGAGGCGCTCACCCCGGAGGAGCTCGAGCACAGCTGGGTGTGGGTCGCGACCCCGCGGCACATCGAGAAGGCCGCGGCCGCCGGGGCGAAGAACTTCCAGTACTGCCTCTCGGTCTCCGACGCCCACAACCAGGCGAACATCGGGCGTACCACCGACACGAGTCTCGCGGCCATGCCGGACGCCGTCGCCCTGACCCGTCAGGCCGGCGGGCGCATCCAGCTGTGCCTCGCGACCTCCTTCACGTGCCCCTTCGACGGGCAGGTCGACCCAGACCGGGTCATTCGGATCGCCGACGACCCCAGGGCCGAGGGCGCTGAGGACATCGTCATCTGCGACACCCTGGGCCAAGCGCACCCCGGACAGGTGTCCTCGCTCATCTCCAGGGTCGTCGCCGAGTCGCCGAAGCGGGAGATCGTGTTCCACGGCCACGACACCTGGGGTGCGGGCGTCACGAACTCGATCGCGGCGGTCCTCGCGGGTGCGAGCGTCGTCGACGGCGCGCTCGGAGGGCTCGGCGGATGCCCGTTCGCTCCCGGAGCCAGCGGCAACACGGCCACGGAGGACCTGCTCTTCGCGATGCGCCCCGAGTGGCTCACTCCGGCGGCGTTCGCCCAGATCGTCCGCGAATCGGAGGCGCTGCTCGTCGACCTCGAAGAGCCGAACCGATCGAAGGCCCGCCAGGGCGCTCGCTCCAAGGCCCCCGCGTTCGAATGGGTCGTGCCGGCGTAGGCTGCGCCGCTACTCGGCGGGAGCGCGACCGCCGATGAGGCGCGTCGCGCGTTCGGCCGTCTCGACGAGCATCGGGGCCCAGTCCTCGAGCATCTTCGGCTGGATGCGGGCGGCCGGCCCGCTCACTCCCAGCGCCATCCGCACCCGTCCGCTCGGCTCGAACACCGGGGCTGCCACCCCGACGAGGCCGTCGATGCGCTCGTTGCGGGTGATCGCGAACCCGTCTTCCCTGGTCTGCTCGAGCACGGCTCGCAGCTCGACCGGGTCGGTGATGGTGCTCGCCGCGAGGTCGGGGATCGGCCCGGCGAGGATGCTCTCGCGGAGGTCAGCGTTCCAGGCGAGCAGGACCCGCCCCGCGGAACCGACCGTGAGCGGCGCGACCTTGCCGACGTGGACATCCTGCTTCAGCTCATGCCGCGTCTCGTCGACGGCGATGCAGACGCGGTAATCGTCGTCGGCGCGGAAGAGGGTCGCGCTCTCGCCGGTCGCCTGACGCAGCTCGCGCAGGAGCGGCGCGAGCAGGTCGATCGCTTTGATGCCGCGGACGGCTGGCGCAGACCAGTACGCCATCCTCAGCCCGATCCGGAACCGGTCGTCGTCGCGGTCGAGGAAGCCCTGCGAGACGAGATTCGTCACGAGACGCTGCGTCGTGGAGGTGGGCAGGCCGGTCTTCGTGCGGATCTCCGCGAGCGACAGTGAGGGCGACTCGAGGGTGAAGCTGTCGAGGATGTCCGTGATCTTGCCGAGTACCAGCAGCGGGGCGACGCCCGAGTTTCCGGTGGCTGGCGGGGCTGCGCTGCCGGAATCAGTCATACATGGAATCTAGAGCATCGGCTCGCTCGATCGCCCACGACGGCGTGGTTCAGCGCTGGCCCTGAGCGTCGCCGCGCCGGAACGGGGCGAGCAGCTCGCGTCGGTCGCGCCACGCGGCGGTCGACCAGAGCGCCACCGCGATGAGCAGCACCTGGAACGGCAGGCGGATGAGCCGGGCCGCGTCGGTATCCAGGCCGAACGCATCCGTCCCCGTGACGTACTGGGAGATGTTCCCGGGGAAGACTGCCAGGAAGAACGCGGCGACGACGAAGCCGACGGCGACCCGCCAGCGGCCCGCCGCGATGAGCGCCAGCCCCAGCAGCACCTCGACGACGCCGGAGGCGAGCACGACGAAGTCCGCGTCGAGCGGCAGCCACGTCGGCACCTGCGCCTGGAACTCGGCGCGTGCGAACGACAGGTGCGCGGCCCCCGCGAACAGCAGGAACCCGCCGAGCACCACGCGGGCGATGACCCGCGGCACCGAGGTCCGGGGCGTGCGCCCCGCGTGCGCCGTGCGCGCGTCCTGTGGCGCGCTCTGTGGCGCGTTGGAGCCGGCCGGTCGGTGGTCTGCTGGCGGTGAGGTCTGCATCCGCCAAGTCTGCGCCCTCCGCTACGGGTGCACCTGCGGATTGACTTGGTGGATCTGCGGCGCCACCTGCGCCGGCGCGGGCTTGGGCGGCGCTAACTGCTTCGTCGCGAGGAGCACGGCCACGAAGATGAGCGGCACGATCCATCCGGTCCAGCCGAGGATCGTGGCCTGCGTCGTGTCGACCCGCTCGCCAGCCGCGGCGAACAGCAGGTACGAGCCGGCTGCGGCGTTGAAGGCACCGTGTGCGAGCGCGGCCGGCCACACCGATTCCGAGCGGATGCGCAGCCACGCGAACACGGCCCCGACGAGGATGCACATCACCGTCATCATGGTCAGCCCGAGCCAGCCAGGCGCATCCGCGTAGTTGTAGCCGAGGAGGATCAGCGGGGCGTGCCAGAGGCCCCAGATGACGCCCGAGATGAGCAGCGCGGGGACGGTGCCGAGCCTCAGGAGCTTCGGGAGCAGCCAGCCACGCCACCCCAGCTCCTCGCCGAGGGCGGGGATGAGGTTGAGGAACGCGCCGACGGGGATGCTCACGAGCTGCAGCAGCACGAGCACGACAATCGGGAGGGGGAGCTCGAGGTTGCCGACGCCCTCGGCGGCGAGCTGCTCGTCGAGCATCGCCTGGAAGCCGGAGAAGTTCACGAGGTCCATGGAGTAGACGCCGAAGAGGGCGCCGATGGGCAGGGCGGCGAAGATGAGGGCGACCGGGACGATGACGGCGAGCGCCAGGTACGCGATGAGTCTGCCCGCCGGCTTCAGCGGCACGAGGCCGAGCGTGCGCCACGGCCGTGCGGGGCGCTCGAGCGCGAACACCGTGACGAGGGCGGCGATTGCCGGGGTCAGCATCATGGCGATGGAGATGACGGGGAACCAGGGGTTGGCGAGCCCATCGCCGAGCCAGAGGGGGAGCGCGATCAGCCAGGAGAGGCCGAACGCCAACGCAAGGAAGACCCCGACGGAGAGCTTGTCACGGGTGGACGGGGTGGTCGGCGTTGTCGTCTGCACCGTTCCAGCCTGTCGTCACCGAGCGCGTCCTGTCAAAGAAACGCGAGCAACGCGGCGAGAAGTGGCAGCGGATGCGGAAAAGGGATGTTCCCGCCCGTTTCCGAGCGGGAGCATCCCTTCTGCGAGATCGAAGCGGAGGGCTACGCGGCCGCGCTGGTCGCGTTCACCTCGCCGACGAGCACCTCGAGGACGTCCTCGAGGAACAGGAGACCCGTCACCCTGCCGTCGGTGTCGAGGGCCTTGGCGACGTGCGCGCCGCGGTCGCGGAGCACCGCCATGGCGTCCTCGAGCTCCGCGTCGCGCGACACGGAGACGAGGCTCCGCAGTCGCTTCTGCGGGATGGGCGACGTGAAGGCGTCAGCACCCATGAGGTCCATGACGTCCTTCATGTGGATGTAGCTCGTCGGCTCGCCTCGCTCGTCGGTGACGACGTAGCGGGAGAAGCCGTGCTCGGCGACGGCCTTCTGCACGTCGATGGGGCGTGCGCCTGCCGGCAGGAGCACCATCTCGGCGATGGGCACATCCACGTCGCTGACCTTCTTCTCGGTGAACTCGAACGCGCCAGCGAGCGTGCCGGACGTGTCGCTCAGCGTTCCCTCTCGGGTCGACTGCTCGACGATCCCGGCCACCTCCTCGAGCGTGTACGTGCTCGTCGCCTCGTCCTTCGGCTCGACCTTGAAGAGGCGCAGCACGCCGTTCGCGATCGTGTTGAGGCTCCAGATGATCGGGTTGAAGATCTTGGAGACCACGACGAGGGGCGGGGCGAGAAGGAGCGACGCGCGGTCAGGCACCGAGAACGCGAGGTTCTTGGGGATCATCTCGCCGAACACGACGTGCAGGAACGTGACCAGCACGAGCGCGACCGCGAATGCGATGACGCTGATGGCTTCGGCCGACAGCGCGGTGAGCCCGAGCGGGATCTCGAGCAGGTGGTGGATGGCCGGCTCGGAGACGTTCAGGATGAGCAGCGAGCAGACGGTGATACCCAGCTGGCTCGTCGCCAGCATGAGCGTCGCGTGCTCCATCGCCCACAGGGTGGTCTTCGCGGCGCGGCTGCCCCGCTCGGCGAGGGGCTCGATCTGGGATCGCTTCGCCGAGATGACGGCGAACTCGGCGCCGACGAAGAAGGCGTTGCCGATGAGGAGGACGAACAGCCACAGGATTCCTGGCAGGTACTCACTCATTGGTCATCACCTCCTTGACTCGGTCGTGAGCTCTGTCGAGCGCAAGCTCCTGGTTCGTCATGAGGCTCTGGTCGCCGTCCGGTTCGTTGGGCAGGTACCGCACCCGCACGATGCGGGTGCCGTCGATGCGCTCGACGCGCAGCATGCCCGCCTCGATGGCGACCTCGTCGCCCAGTTCGGGGAGACGCTCGAGGGTGTCGGTGATGAAACCGCCGACGGTGTCGTAGTCGCCGTCCTCCGGCACCTCGATGGCGAGGCGGTCGAGGACTTCGTCTGGGCGCCAGGAGGCGTCGAACGTGACGGAGCGGCCGCGCCGGATGAACCCGGTCTGGTGTCGGTCGTGTTCGTCCTCGAGTTCCCCGACGATCTCCTCGACGAGGTCCTCGAGCGTGACGATGCCAGCGGTGCCGCCGTGCTCATCCACGACGACGGCGACCTGGTGGCGTTCGGCGCGCAGGAGGGTCAGCAGGGCGGATGCGCCCATCGACTCCGGCACGCGGAGCGCCTCGGTCTGCAGCTCGCCGGCGGTGACCTCGGTCTGCCGCTCCACGGCGACCGCGAACGCCTGCTTGGCGTGCACGAACCCCGTGATGTTGTCCGGGGTGCCGTCGACGACCGGGAACCGGGAGTAGCCGGTCTCGATGGCGAGGGTGATGATCGCCTGCGCCGTGTCGTCGACTTCCACGCTCGCCATGCGCACGCGGGGCGTCATGACGTCGGACGCGTCGTGCTCGGCGAACTTGAGGGTGCGCCGCAGCAGGGCCGCGTCGTCTTCCTCGAGCAGGCCGGAGAGCGCGGAGTGGCGGATGAGGTACGACAGCTCGTCGGCGCTTCTGGCACCGGAGAGCTCCTCCTTGGGCTCGATGCCCATGGAGCGGATGATGGCGTTCGCGGTGTTGTTCAGGAGCAGGATCACGGGCTTGAACACCGTCGTGAAGAGCGCCTGGAACGGGATGACGACCTTCGCGGTCGCCCGGGGAAGGGCGAGTGCGAAGTTCTTCGGGACGAGCTCGCCGATGATCATCGAGAACAGCGTCGCGAGAATGATGCCGACGATAGCCCCCGCGACGGGCACGAGGCCCGCGGGAACGCCGAGGCCGGTGAGGGGTTCCTCGAGGAGGGAGCTGACGGCCGGCTCGAACGTGTATCCCGTGAGCAGGGTCGTGAGCGTGATCCCGAGCTGCGCGCTGGAGAGGTGTGTCGACGTGATCTTCAGGGCCTTGATGGTGGGCCCGAGTCGCTTCTCTCCGCGGCTTTGCCGTTTCTCGAGTTCGTTTCGGTCGAGGTTGACGAGCGCGAATTCACTCGCGACGAACAACCCGGTTCCTACTGTGAGAACGAGGCCGATGCCGAGCATCACCCATTCGTTCATGCGTGGTGCCTCCAGACTGTGGCGGCCGAGGGTTCGGCCGGAACGTCGAGAGGCTTGGGACTATGACTGGGAGGGTCTTCCATGAGGAGAGATTCTAGTTGCCCTTCGTTTGCCCGCAACTCGGCAAGCTGGGGATCCGCCGGGTCAGGAGCGAGCGAGCTGGGCCTCTTCGCGGCCCTGGGAGGTCCAGGCGGGGTCGGCGGAGCGGTGACCGGCGACCTGGTCGGCGAGCGCGTCCAGCTGCTGCAGCTGCTCGCCGTTCAGCTCGAGGCCGATGGCACGCAGGTTCTCGTCGACGCGCTGCGGGCTGCGGGTTCCGGGGATGGGGGAGACGCGCACGCCGAACTCCGCCGACTTCGCGTAGACCCAGGCGAGGGCCACCTCGGCGACCGAGACGTGGCGGTCGTGCACTTCGCTGAGCTGCTGGGCGACGGCGGCGACCTCGCCGGCAAGCGCGCGGTTCACGGGCAGGTTCTCGGGGAAGAAGCGGGGGAAGTTGGCGCGCACATTGGGGGAGACGGCGTCGAGCTCCGCCCAGGAATCGGTGAGCAGGCCGCGGCTGACAGGCGAGTAGGGCACGAACCCGGCTCCGACCTCGCGGATGGCGGGGATGACGTGCGCCTCCAGGTCGCGGCTGAAGATGCTGTACTCGCTCTGCACCGCAGCGATCGGGTGGATGGCGGCCGCGCGGATGATCTCAGCGCCCGTCGGCTCGCTCAGCCCGATGTGGCGGACCTTGCCTTCGGTGACGAGCTCGGAGACGAACCCGACCGTGTCCTCGATCGGTACGTTCGGGTCGACGCGGTGCTGGTAGTAGAGGTCGATGTGGTCGGTGCCGAGACGCGTGAGGGAGAGCTCGACCTGCTCGCGGACGTGCTCGCGGTCGCCGCGCACGCCGCGCTTGCCAACGCCGTCGCCCTTCGTGATGCCGAACTTCGTGGCGAGCTGGATGCGCTCCCGCTGTGCCGGGAAGATCTTCGCGATGGTGCTCTCGCTGCGGCCGTCGCCGTAGATGTTGGCGGTGTCGAGGAACGTGATGCCCGCATCCACCGAATGCTGCAGCGTGCGCAGCGCCTGCGCGTCGTCGATGGGCCCGTAGGCATCGCTGAGGCTCATCGCGCCGTAACCCTGCACGGTCGTCACGAGGCCGTCGCCGAGGAGTGTCGTGGGGAGCTGGCCTGCCGAGCTGTTCGTCATGGCGTCAAGTCTTGTGCTGACCACCGACATTTCGCCAGCGAGCCGCGCCCCGGGGGTAACACTCGGGGCGCGGCTCGCTACCTCGCCACGTTGAAGGCGACGAGCCGAGCCGAGCCGTCGTGCTGCACGTCGATCGCCGTGAGGCTCGGCGCGGCGACGGGCTCGATGAGGTCCGCGGTGAGTCCGATGTAGCGCGCGAGGACCGCGCGGATCGTGCCACCGTGGGTGACGACCAGCACGGGTCCTGGCCGCCTGGCGGCATCGGCGACGGCGCCCTCGATGCGGGCTCGAAGCGCTGGCGCCGATTCGCCGCCAGGCGGCACGAGCCGCCCCGCACGCCACTCGGCGTAGTCCGGCCCGATCTCCGCTGGCACGCGCCCCTCCCATTCGCCGAGCGTCGCCTCCGCCCAGCGCTCGTCGATCGACGGCTCGAGATCGCTGAGGGCCGACGCTGTGGAGCGAGCACGGAGCAGCGGCGAGGCGACCACGCTGGAGGGTGCCCACACCGAGACGGCATTGCGCAGCGCCGCGGCATCCGCTCGGCCCTTGGCGGTGAGGTCGATGTCGGTGCGTCCCTGCAGGCGGCGCTCGGCGGTCCACGAGGTCGCGCCGTGGCGGACCAGCAGCAGCGCGGTCATCGGGCCGCCCCCGCGAGCTCGGTCCCCGCCGCGTCCCCGGTGGCAGCGAGCCGCGAGCCGTCCGCCGAGAAGATCGCGTCCGGACGCTCCGGCGGCTGCAGGCGCGTCGCCTCGCCAGGCTGGTGGGCCCGGTCGGTGACGATCGAGAGGCGGTCTGCGCCCGTGAGGCCCGTCGTGATCCATCGTCCCGCGACCGGGGTCGACTCGAGCACCTCGAACTCGAGGAGCCCGCCGGGTCCGACCGAGATCGACTCCGGCGCGTACATGGCGTGCAGCGTCTCCCCGTCCGGGACGCCGGGCACCTCGGCGAGCGGCGCCACGCCTCGGAAGAGGCGCCCCCGACCGACCTCACCGCGGAGCATGACCTTCGCGGGGCTCCCCAGGAAGGAGGCGACGAACGCGGTCGCGGGTCGATCGAGCAGCTCCTGCGGCGTGCCGAACTGCTCGATCGCCCCATCACGCATCACCGCGATGTGGGTCGCCATGGCAAGCGCCTCCATCTGGTCGTGCGTGACGTACACGCTCGTCGCACCGCTCAGCCGGTGCACCTTCACGAGCTCGGCCCGCGTGTCGAGCCGCAGGCGCGCGTCCAGATTCGAGAGGGGCTCGTCGAAGAGCAGCACGCCGGGCTTCGGCGCGACGGTGCGGGCGATGGCGACGCGCTGCTGCTGGCCGCCGGAGAGCTCGGCGGGGAAGCGATCGGCGAGGCCATCGAGCTCGAGCATGCCGAGCACCTCGGCGACTCGAGCGTCACGCTCGGCGGAACCCCAGCCGGCGACCTTGAGCGGCCAGCCGATGTTGTCGCGCACGCGCATGTGCGGCCACAGTGCGTAGCTCTGGAACACCATGCCGAGCCCGCGCTTGCTCGCCGGCACGGACGCGCCCGTGTCGCCGTCGGCGACGACCCGGTCGCCGAAGCGGATGCGCCCCGCCGTCGGCTCCTCGAGCCCCGCGAGCATGCGCAGCGTCGTGGTCTTCCCGCATCCGGAGGGCCCGAGCAGCACGACGAAGGCGCCGTCCGGGATATCGAGATCGATGTCGCGCACCGCGCGCTGGCGGCCGAACGCCTTCGCGAGGCGGTCGAGGGTGATGGCGGTCACGTGGTGCTCCCGGCGTTTCGGTCGCCCTGCAGTCTGCGGGCGAGGAGGGTGGCGGCCACCGAGATGGCGGCGATGATGAGGGTGATGGCGTTGGCGTGCTGGGTGAACCCCTCGGAGGCGTACCGGAAGGTCATGGTCGAGAGCAGCGGGGTGGCTGGCGTGACGAGCAGCACGACAAGCGACAGGTCGCGCACCATGGTCACGAAGACGAGCACGCCTCCGCCCACCACGCCCCTGGCCGAGAGGGGTAGCAGGATGCGCGCCAGCCGTCGCGGTCCACGGGCCCCGGCGACGGTCGCTGCCTCCTCGAGCTCGCTCGAGACCTGGCCGAGTGCGGCCCGTGAGGTCTGGAACGCGAACGGGACGCTCGCCGCGACGCCGGCGAGGATCAGGATCCAGAAGGTGCCGTAGAGCGAGGGGAGCGGGCCGATCGGCGTTCCGAACTGCGCGATGAACGCGGCCCCGAATGCGACGCCTGGGATGAGGAAGGGCACGTACGACAGGAACGAGATCGTCCCGGACGTGACGCGCGCTCGCGGGAGGCGACGCAGCACGTAGGCGCCGAGCACGCCGAGCACGATCGCCCCGACCGCGACGGAGGCCCCGAGCGCGAGGGTGCCGCCGAGCGCGGTGATGACGGTCGGGTCGGTGAGGATGCCCCGCACGCCCTGCGCGATGCCGGGGTCGGACCCGCCGGTCCAGAAGTGCAGCGTGAAGCCGCCGTCGACGCGCCCCGTGCGCCGCAGCACGGTGCTCACGGCGAGCACGATGCCGGGGACGATCGCCGTGACCAGCACCAGCGTGGATGCGGCGACGAGCAGCGGGATGCGCCAGACGCCGGTCCGCACGGCTCGGGCCCGCGTCGCCTTGCCGGTGAGCGTCGCGAACGAGCCGCGCCCCGTGGCCTTCGTGCCGAGGAAGAGCACGGCGGCCGCGATGACGACGAGGAGGATCGAGAGCACGTAGCCGCGTTCGACGTCGCCCGTCGAGATGGACCCGTAGAGGCGGGTGCTCAGGGTCTGGAAGCGGACGGGCAGGCCGAGGAGGGCTGGCACGGCGAAGTTGCTGACCCCTTCGGCGAAGGCCAGCAGGAACCCGGAGAGGAGCGCGGGGGCGACCGAGGGCAGCGTCACGCGGAGGGCGATCCGCAGCCTGGAGGCCCCGGTCAGCTCGGCGGCCGCGAGCAGGTCCCCGCCGACGTTCGCGAGGGCTGCGGCGACGACGAGGAAGGACAGCGAGAAGTAGTGCGCGACGAGCGTGAGCGTGATCGGCACGGCTCCCCAGGCCAGCGCATCCGGAACCGCGATGCCGAACGACTGGAGAAGGCCGGGGGAGCCGCCGATGCGGTCGTTGCGGAAGACCGTCTCCCAGGCGAGCGCGATGGCGAAGCTCGGCAGGGCGAAGGGCACGGCGGCGAGCGCGCCGATGATCTTCCGGCCGGGCACGTCGCTCATGACGACGACCCAGGCGAGGAACGCGCCGATCACGGTCGAGAGGAGTCCCGTTCCGAGGCCGACGAGCAGAGAGTTCCCGAGCGGCTGCCAGAAGAGGTTGCCCGCGATGCGCCCGACGAACACGTCGCCCCATGCGCCGGCACCTCGTTCGCCGACGGTCGCGGCGACGAGGCCGCCGAGGGGGAGCGCCACGAGGACGACGAGGATGGCGATGACGACCGCCGCGAGCACGCCGATGCGGCCTCGCGATGCGACCGTCCGCCAACCGCGGCCCCGCGCAGGGGTGGGGCCGCGGCCGACGGACGTGGCGAGGAGCGTCACTGGATGCTGAGGAGGAAGTCGGCGATCTCGTCGCGGCGCTCGGCGGACGACTCCGGCTCGATGCGCCACGCGCCGAGCTCGTCGAGCGAGACGGCGTCGGCTGGCGCGACCACGTCGCTGCGCGTCGGGTAGTCGCCTGCGACGTAGAACGGCTCGAAGCCCTCTCCGCCCGTCTCGGTGTCATCGCCCATCATGTAGTCGATGAGGAGTCGCGCGGCTGCCGGGTTCTGGGCGTTCGCGGTGACGCCGAGCATCGCGGGGAATGCGATGCCGGGCGACGGGGCGACGTTCGCGGCCACCTGCAGCGCCCATCCCTCGTCCTCGTTGTCGCGGCGGTCGGAGTACGAGGTGAAGCCGACGGGAGGGTTCGCCTGGCCGGTGGCGCCGATCGCGGCGTTGACCGTGTCGGTGTCGTCGACGAGCACGACGTCGTTCGCGTAGAGCTCGGAGATGAACTGCAGGCCCGCATCGTCCACGCCCTCGTCGAGCACGACCGGCGTGCCGAAGTGCTCCTCGTAGGCGGCGGCCATCTCGTCGGCGCGCAGCGACATCTCGGTCACGAGGTCGAGGTAGTCGCCGCGCACGTTCGGGTCGACCATGACGACCTTGCCCGCCCAGGCCGGCTCGGTCAGCTCCCACAGGTTGTCGACCGGGGCGCCATCCGGATGTGCCTCCTCGTTGTACATGAGCACCTTCGTCGAGAGGCGGTTCGCGACGAGGGGCGCCTGGAACTCGGCGGGCAGCGACTCGGCGACGCGCGGCGGCACGTAGGGGGTCAGCACGCCGTCGGCGAGCAGCTCGGTGACGACGACCGGGGCGTCGCTCACGTAGGCGACATCCGCGGTCGTGCTGCCCGCGGTGTGCTCGCTCGCGAGTCGCTGGATGAGCTCGGTCGAGGAGAGGTCGCTCGAGACGACGTCGATGCCGGGGTAGGCGGCCTCGAAGCTCTCCTCGATGCTCGCGATGCGGCTCGTGAAGGCGTACACGGAGACCGTGCCCTCCTCTTCGGCCATCGCGACGAGCTCGTCGTGGCTGAGGGAGTCCCAGTCGACTGCGGATGCCGCGTCGTCGCCGGTGGTCGGGGTGGTGGAGCATCCGGCGAGAAGCGCGAGGGCGGTGAGCGCCGCGGCGGACGTCACGAGAGGGCGGGCGGGGAAGCGCATGGGTGTTCCTTCGTTGTCTGTGGAGCGCAGAGCGGAGAGGGGTGGATGCGTCGATGCGTATCCGGGTGCGGGGTGAGGCAGATCGTGGTGCTGGTCAGGAGTCGAAGCGGTCGAGGAGCGTGCCGAGGCGGTCGAGGGAGCGCAGGGAGGGCTCGGCGCGGCGGGCGATGGTGAGGATGAGGGCGTTGCTGATCGCCATGGGCACGGTCAGGGAGAGGTAGTCGTCGCTGCCGCCGCGGGGCGCGGCGATGATGGTCGACGGGCGCGGCGCGGGCCACACGACGGTGTCGGTGATGAGGGCGCTGTGCGCGCCCGCCTCGGCCGCTACGTCGAGCAGCGGCCCGAGCACGGCGGGCGCCCGGCGGAAGGCGAATGCCAGGAGGAGGTCGCCCGCCGAGAGCCGCGCGATCCGCTCGGCGATGTCGCGGCGCGACCCCGTGAGCTGCACGGTGCGCATCCCGAAGCGCTGCAGGCGGCGGCTCATGAGGTCGACGAGCACGGTCGCGTTGCCCTGCGCGAAGAGGTGCACCTCGCCGGCGCGCAGCACCTGCTCGGCGAGCGCATCCAGCTCGCCCTGCTGCACGTGGCGGGGGAGGTCGGAGAGCGCAGCGAGCTCGTCGGCGACGAATCCACCGAGCACGTCGCTCGCCTGATGCCGCTCGAGGCGACCCCTGATGCGCTGCGAGGGGCCGTCGCCGGCGTGGTAGTCGGCGCGCAGCGCATCCCGAAGCTGCGGGTAGCCCTCGAAGCCGAGCCGCTGCGCGAGCCGGGTCGCCGCGGACTGGTGCAGCTGGAGCGGGCCGGTCAGCTCGGCCGCGCTCCAGAAGGTGGCCTCGAGCGGCTGCGACTGCAGGGCCGAGACGAGCCGACGGTCGGTCGGCGTGAGCAGGTGACCCTGCTGCTTGGCGAGGCTGATGATGAGCACGCGAGGAACGCTAAGTGCAAAAGAACTTGCAATGGGTGCAAGTCCTGCACGTTCACGTGCCGTTCATCGAGTGTCCGATTCGGCGTTCCCTGACGCGCCGCCGGAGCGCCGCGGAGCTCGCTGCTACGCGCTCGCCTGCTTCACCTTGCTCGGCACTGGCAGCATCATGAGGAAGCCGACGGCGAGCACGATGCCGATGCCGATGATGCCCATCTTCGGGTTGCCGGAGAGGAACACGAAGAGGCTGAACAGGGCGGGGGTGATGAAGCTCGCGACGCGGTTCGTGGTGGCGTAGAGGCCGAACAGCTCGCCCTCGCGCCCGGGAGGCGTCGCGCGCGACAGGTAGGAGCGACTCGCCGCCTGCGCGGGCCCCACGAAGAGGCACAGGGCGAGGCCGAAGATCCAGAACACGGTCTGCTCGGACGGCAGGAAGAGGAGCACCACGGAGAACGCGGTGAGCGACACGAGCGAGGCCATGATGACGAGCTTCGGGCCGAAGCGGTCGTCGAACCAGCCGGCAGCGAGCGTGCCGAGGCCGGCGACGAGGTTCGCGGCGACCGCGAAGTAGATGACCTCGCTCGGCGCGAAGCCGTACACCTGCGCCGCGAGGATCGCCCCGAACGCGAAGATCGCCTGCAAGCCGTCGCGGAAGACGGCGCTCGCGGCGAGGAACAGGAGCAGCTTCGGGTCGCTCTTCGCGAGCTTCCCGATCACGCGGAAGAGAACGCCGTAGGAGGCGAGGAAGCCCACCTTCGGGCGGTTCTCGTCCTTCGCGATCTCCGGCACCTTGAACATGACGGGGAGCGCGAAGACGACGTACCAGACGGCCGCGAGCACGATGGCGAAGCGGATGTCGAGCGCGCCCCCATCCACCCCGCTCGGCACTCCGAGCACTCCGTTCCGGCCCTCCGCGCCGAACGACTGGATGAACAGCACGAGCAGCAGCACGAGCAGCACGATGCTGCCCAGGTAGCCGAGGCCCCAGCCGATGCCGGAGATGCGGCCCACGTTCTTGGGCGTCGACACCTGCGAGAGCATGGCGTTGTAGTTGACGCCGCTCAGCTCGGCGAAGATCGTGCCGACCGCGAGCAGCAGAGCGCCCCAGAAGAGGTACTCCTCGCCCGGCTGGATGAAGAACATCGCCAGCATGATGAGCACCGTGATGCCCGTGAAGATGCCCAGCCACAGCTTCCGCTTGCCCGAGCCGTCCGAGCGCTGTCCGAGGACCGGCGCGATGAGTGCGACGAGCAGTCCAGCGACGGTGCTCAGGTTCGCGATGACGTTCGTGGATGCGGCCTGAGCCGCCAGGTACTGCGGGTCGAGCGGGTTCGCGTCGCCCAGCGCCGCGACCTGCGGGTCGATGAAGAGGTCGCTCGCGAGGTAGGTCGCGAAGACGAACGTGACGACGACGGCCTGGAAGGCGGAATTGCCGACGTCCCACAGCGCCCACGCCGTCGCGCGCCTCTTCAGCTCCTTGGGCGTGACCGCCGCCCCGCCGTCGACGGTCTCGACTCGCCCGCTCGGGGTCGGGTCGCTGGAGGAGGGGGCGCCATCGTCGGCGCGGCCTGGGAGTGCCATGCGCGGAGTCTATGCGCGCCAGGCGGCGCGCAGGCGAACGCGCGGACGGTGGGGTCCGCGTGGACGTCTGCGCTCCGGTCCGGCCCGGTCCGGCCAACTTCCGTGATGGTTCGGGGCTGCCCGCCCGGATGGACGTCAGTCGGGCCGAAGCATCACGGAAGTTGGCCACTGCAGTGCAGCGCTGCGTGCAGGCGCGCCGCCGGCGGCTACTGTCCGAGCCAGGTGTCGTAGAAGTACGGGCGGCCGACGGCGTTGGTCTCGATGCCGTGCACCTCGGGGCTCGTGACGAACACCTGGTAGTTGTCGACGATCGGCACCGTGTAGGCCTCCTCGAGGACGCTCTCCTGCAGCTTCGCGAGGTTCGCCGCGCGTTCATCGGTGCCGTTCGCGGTCTGGGAGACGCCAAGCAGCTGCTCCTCGAGCTCGCCGCCCGTCAGCTGGAACTGGTTGGTGTAGTCCTGCCCCCAGTACTGGCGCAGCGTCGTCGCGTCCAGGAACGAGTTGGCTACGGGGAAGATCGGGGTGCCGCCCGCCGCGAAGACATCGCTGTACGTGCTCGCATCCGTCTGGCGGATCTCGAGCTGGATGCCGATCGCCTTGAGCTGCTGGGCGGCGAGCTCGAGGATCTGGCCGGAGCCGTTCACGAACGGCGACGTGTATGCGGGGATCGTCAGGCGCGTGCCGTCCTTCACCCGGTAGCCGTCGCCGTCCTTCTCGGTCCAGCCGGACTCGTCGAGGAGCGAGTTCGAGAGGTCCTGGTCGAAGGCGAGCTTCTCGCTCAGGTCGACCCAGCCTGGCGTCGCGGCCTGCACGGAGGAGGTCGCCGGCTTCCAGTTGGCGTTGAAGACGGTGTCGACGATCTCCTGACGGTTCACGCCGTGCTGGATGGCCTGGCGCACGTTCACGTCGTCCGTGATCTCGGCGTTGGGTCGCAGCACGAAGTTGATGGGCGTGCCGAGGTACTCGCCGTAGATGACGTTGAAGCCACCGTCGATGAGGCGCTGCTCCTCGCTGGGCTGCACGAAGTGCACGGAGTCGACCTGGCCGGACTCGAGGGCGCCCTGGCGTGCGGAGTCCTCCTCGAGCACGTTGAAGGTGATGGAGTCGAGGTAGGCGGGGCCCTCGTGGTCGAACGCCTCGCTGGCCCAGTCGTAGTCGGCGCGCTTCGTGAGCACGATCTCGCGCTCGGGCACCTGCGACTCGAAGACGAACGCTCCGGTGCCGACGACGTTCGCGAGGTCCGCCTGCTCCTCGAGCGGCAGGTCGATGGTGCTCTCGCCGAGGATGCCGGCCGCGAAGAAGCCGAGACTGGGGATGAACCCGCGGTTGGGTGCGCTGAGGGTGACGAGCACGGTCGTGTCGTCGACGGCCTCGGCGCTCGCGAATTCTCCGGGGACGATCGGCGAGCGGGTGATGCCCTTGCTGTCGTCGCCGAGGCCGAGCACCTCGAGGTTCTTCGCGACGATGTCGGCGTTCAGCGGCGTGCCGTCCGAGAAGGTCACGCCATCGCGCAGCTTCAGCGTGTACTGAAGTCCGTCCTCGCTCTCCTCCCACGACTCGGCCAGCCACGGGTGCACCTCGCCCGTGTTGTCGACGTAGACGAGCGTCTCGACGAGCTGCGTCCACACCTGGCTCTTGTACCAGTTGTTCGACTGCTGCTGCTGCCACCCGTCGGCGATGGCGGTGACGGCGTGCACGAGGTCGCCGCCGGCGACGGGGGTGTCGGAACCCGCGCTCGCGGTGCTCTGCCCGGTCGCGCATCCGCTGAGGAGGAGGGAAGTGAGGGCCGCGCCGATGACGGCTGCGGAGAAGGTGGAGCGGCGTCTGTTCATGACGGTCCTGTCGTGGGTGGATGCGTTGCGAGAGCCCGAGGGCGGCCAGCCTGAGTGGCGGGCTGGCGTGAGCGTGGCAGGTAGCTCAGGCGGCGTCCAGGAAGCGCGTAACAGTGGGGCCGGGGCTGAACTCGCGTGACTCCACGCGTGAACTCGTTGCCTCGTGTGTCTCGTGTCCCGTGACTCGTGTGACTCGTCAAGACTTGAGTCGTTCCCACTCAACTCTCAGCCGCCCAGCTTGACGCGTGCACCGTGCTGAGTAAACTTGAGCGCAGACGGCTCAGGTCTTAATGGCTCCGATTCGGAGCACAGAACCAGAGCCGACGAAGACTCAGAACAGACAAGCACTACAAAAGGAGAACCACATATGTCACGTGCTGTTGGAATCGACCTCGGAACCACGAACTCCTGCGTCTCGGTCCTCGAGGGTGGTGAGCCCAAGGTCATCGCAAACGCCGAAGGCTTCCGCACCACCCCGTCGATCGTCGCATTCACGAAGGACGGCGACGTCCTCGTCGGCGAGACCGCCAAGCGCCAGGCCGTCACGAACGTCGACCGCACCATCGGATCCGTCAAGCGCCACATGGGCACCACCTGGACCCAGGCCATCGACGACAAGAAGTACACCGCGCAGGAGATCTCCGCGCGCATCCTCGGCAAGCTCAAGCGCGACGCAGAGCAGTACCTCGGCGACAAGGTGACCGACGCGGTCATCACCGTCCCCGCGTACTTCAACGACGCCGAGCGCCAGGCCACGAAGGAAGCCGGCGAGATCGCCGGCCTCAACGTGCTCCGCATCATCAACGAGCCCACCGCCGCCGCACTCGCGTACGGCCTCGACAAGGGCAAGGAAGACGAGCTCATCCTCGTCTTCGACCTCGGTGGCGGAACGTTCGACGTCTCCCTCCTCGAAGTAGGCAAGGACGACGACTTCTCCACCATCCAGGTGCGCTCCACCGCAGGTGACAACCGCCTCGGCGGCGACGACTGGGACGACCGTCTCGTCAAGTACCTCATCACCGAGTTCAAGTCGCAGACCGGCGTCGACGTCGCGAACGACAAGATCGCGCTCCAGCGCCTCAAGGAAGCCGCTGAGCAGGCGAAGAAGGAGCTCTCCAGCTCCACCAGCGCCAGCATCCAGCTGCCCTACCTCTCCCTCACGGAGAACGGCCCCGCGAACCTCGACACGAGCATCACGCGTGCGAAGTTCGAGGACCTCACGAAGGACCTCCTCGAGCGCACCCGCAAGCCGTTCGAAGACGTCATCCGCGAAGCCGGCATCAAGGTCGACGAGATCGACCACGTCGTCCTCGTCGGTGGCTCCACCCGCATGCCCGCCGTCGCCGAGCTCGTCAAGAAGCTCAGCGGCAAGGAAGCCAACAAGGGCGTCAACCCGGATGAGGTCGTCGCAGTCGGCGCCGCACTCCAGGCTGGTGTGCTGAAGGGCGAGCGCAAGGACGTCCTCCTCATCGACGTCACGCCCCTCTCCCTCGGCATCGAGACCAAGGGCGGCATCATGACCAAGCTCATCGAGCGCAACACGGCCATCCCGACCAAGCGCAGCGAGACCTTCACGACGGCCGACGACAACCAGCCGTCCGTGCAGATCCAGGTCTTCCAGGGCGAGCGCGAGTTCACCCGCGACAACAAGAACCTCGGCACCTTCGAGCTCACCGGCATCGCACCGGCACCCCGTGGCATGCCGCAGATCGAGGTCACGTTCGACATCGACGCCAACGGCATCGTGCACGTCTCCGCAAAGGACAAGGGCACGGGCAAGGAGCAGTCGATGACGATCACCGGCGGCTCCAGCCTCGGCAAGGAAGACATCGAGCGCATGGTCCGAGAGGCTGAAGAGCACGCGGAAGAAGACAAGAAGCGCCGCGAAGGCGCCGAGCAGCGCAACATCGCCGAGACCACGGTCTACCAGGTCGAGAAGGTGCTCACCGAGAACGACGACAAGCTCCCCGCCGACGTCAAGAACGAGGTCCAGGGCGATGTCGACGCGCTCAAGACGGCCCTCGCAGGCGACGACGACGCGGCCGTGAAGTCGGCGCTCGACAAGCTCAACACCAGCCAGACGAAGCTCGGCGAGGCCATCTACGCCGCAGCCCAGGCTGAGCAGGCAGCAGAGGCCCCCGCGGCCGACGCACCCGCCGGAGACCAGGCAGCCGACGATGACATCGTCGACGCCGAGGTCGTGGACGACGAGGACGACAAGGACAAGAAGTAACCATGGCTGAAGAGCGAAACGAGTCAGAAGCACGCGGCCCCGAGAACTCGGGAGAAGCAAACGAGCCGATCATCAACGACAAGCGTCGGATCGACCCGGAGACTGGCGAAGTTCGCGACCTCGGCACGGCTGCTGGGGCCGAGTCGGCGGAGTCCACACCGGACGACGCCGACCCGGCCGCCGGCCAGGCTGCTGAAGCCGCGGCTGAAGGCCTGAGCGTCGAGGATCTCGAGAAGCTCCTCAGCGGCGAAGGTGCAGAAGACGCGCCAACGGAAGGCACCCCCGGCGAGAGCGATCTCGCAGTGGAGCGCCTCCACGACCTGCAGCGCGTCCAGGCGGAGTACGCCAACTATCGCCGCCGCACCGACCGCGAGAAGACCGAGGCCTACGACGCCACCAAGGCGGAAGTGCTCCGGTCCCTCCTCCCCGTCCTCGACGACCTCGACCGTGCCCAGAAGCACGGCGACCTCATCGAGGACACCCCGGTCGCCGTCATCGCCAACAAGCTGCGCACCGCAGTCGAGCGCCTCGGCCTCACCGCCTACGGTGAAGCCGGAGACGCCTTCGACCCCCAGCGGTACGAGGCCATCGCGCAGCTGCCGAACCCCGAGGTCACGAGCGACACGATCGCTGACGTCGTCGAACGCGGCTACACCATCGGCGAGCGCGTCGTCCGCGTCGCGAAGGCAGCCGTCTTCGTACCCGCTTCATAAGCACCGCGATCGGCGCATCCGCCCGATCGAACACGGGAGGGGGCACCGCAGCTGCGGGCCCCCTCTTGTCTTCATCCGGAAGACACGTGCTCATCCCTAGGAACAGAAGGACCATATGGCCAGTCAGGATTGGTTTGACAAGGACTTCTACGCGGTGCTCGGCGTATCGAAGGACGTAGACGAAAAAGACCTCAAGAAGCAGTACCGGAAGCTCGCGCGTCAGTATCACCCTGACTCGCACCCGGGCGACACTGCGGCAGAGGCGAAGTTCAAGGAGATCTCCGAGGCCTACTCGGTCATCTCCGACCCAGAGCACCGCGCCGAGTACGACCAGATGCGCGCCATGGGCTCGGGGGCCCGCTTCCAGCAGGGGCCAGGCGGTCCAGGTGGCGCGGGCTTCGAGGACGTGTTCGGAGGCATGTTCAACGGTGGCGGCGGACGCCGCGGCGCGTCGAACGCCGACTTCGAGGACCTCCTCGGTTCCATGTTCGGCGGCGGGGGCGGCGGCTTCGGAGCAGGCAGCTTCGGCGGCGGCGCCGGTGGGCCCGCCGGGTTCCAGGCCGGACCGCAGAAGGGGCGCGACCAGAGCGCATCCACGACGCTCAGCTTCATGACCGCCATCCACGGCGACACGGTCGAGCTGCAGGGCCAGGATGGGCGGGTCGTGAAGGTTCGCGTTCCCGCCGGCGTCGAGGACGGGCAGAAGATCCGCCTCCGCGGCAAGGGCGGGCAGAGCCCGAACGGCGGCGAAGCCGGAGACCTCATCCTCACCGTCGCCGTGCGACCCGACCCCGTCTTCAAGCGCTCGGGCCTCAACCTGGAGGTGACCGTGCCGGTCTCCTTCGCTGAGGCAGTGCTCGGCGCCACCATCGAGGTGCCGACCGTCGACGGCAAGACCGTGCGCGTCAAGGTCGCGCCGGGAACGCCGAACGGGAAGACGCTCCGAGTGAAGGGCCGAGGCATCGAGTCGAAGAAGGGCAAGGGCGACCTGCTCGTGCACCTCGAGGTGGCCGTGCCGAATCACCTGTCGAGCGCGCAGGAGAAGGCCCTCGCCGACTTCGTCGCCGCATCCGGAGACGAGAGCCCTCGCGAGGACCTGCTGCGTCTCGCGCGCCAAGGCAGGTAGGGGGCGCCCATGGCATTCCCCTCCGACCTCGACGAGGACGCCCCGATCTTCGCGATCGCCATGGCGGCGGAGCTCGCGAACATGCACCCGCAGACGCTTCGCCAGTACGACCGGATGGGCCTCGTCACGCCTCGGCGCACGGCCGGGCGCGTGCGGCGGTACTCGCTCCGCGACGTCGCGCAGCTTCGCGAGATCGCGGTGCTGTCGAACGAGGGCGTGAGCCTCGAGGGCATCGCCCGCGTGCTCGAGCTGCAGCGCGAGGTCCTGGGACTGCGCCGCCGCGTCCGCGCGCTCGAGGCGGAACTCGCCGACGAGCGCCTCACGAGGCTCGGCGGTCGCATCTTCGCGGCCGGGGAGCGCGGCGATGTCGTGCCCCTCGCCCACGGGCGCCGCACGGCCCGCCGCACCGAGGTCGTCGTGTGGCGGCCGGCGCGCATCCACGATGCCGAGGACGAAGCCGACGCCGACGAGCCGCGGCCGGAGCGCAGCCGCGCGAAAGCCTCCGCACCGCGTTCGCGCGCTCCCCGCGCCAAGCGGCCGCCGGACGCGTAAGCCCGCGCCGCCCGCGCTCCTGTGGCTGCGCTCGCCGCCTGCCGCGCCGCATCCCGCCGAACCACGCGCGTCTCAAGCGCCGAAAGGTCAGTTTGGCCCCATCCTGAGGCCCGGGATGGGGCCAAACTGACCTTTTCGGCGTTCGCGCCGCTTCGTGCGCCGCGCGCGCCGCTCCCGAGCGCCGCTCCCGAGCCCGCTTCGCGCCCGCCGCCTTCCGCGCCGCGCGCGCCGGCCGCCCGCGCCCGCCGCCTGCCGCGCCGCATCCCGCCGAACCAGCCGCGTCTCGAGCGCCGAAAGGTCAGTTTGGCCCCATCCTGAGGCCCAGGGTGGGGCGAAACTGACCTCTTCGCGTCGGGTGGGCGCGGGGCTCGGGGCGCGGGTGTGGGGTGCGGCGCGCGGGGTTAGCGGGCTCCGTTGCCGCCGTCGACGCGCCACTGCGCGCCGGTCACGAACGACGCCTCGTCGGAGCCGAGGAACACGACGACTCGAGCGATGTCCAGCGGCTCGGCGTAGCGGCCCATCGGGATCGCCGCCTGGAACCCGGCCTTCGCGGCCTCCGTGTCGCCGCCGCCGAAGCCCTCCTCCAGTCGCCGAACCATCTGCGTGTTCACGCCGGACGGGTGGATGCTGTTGACTCGCACCCCGGTCGGGGCGACCTCGAGCGCGGCGGACTTCGTGAAGCCGACCACGGCGTGCTTCGACGCGACGTAGGCGGAGACGCCTGGCGCCCCGTCGAGGCCCGCCTCCGAGGACGTGTTGATGATGCTGCCGCTGCCGCGCTCGGTCATGACCTTGAGGACATGCTTCATGCCGAGGAAGACTCCGCGCACGTTGACGGCGAAGACCTTCTCGTAGTTGTCGACGCTCGCTTCCGTGAGCGGGCCGACGGCGCCTTCGATGCCGGCGTTGTTGAAGAACACGTCGATCGTGCCGAACGCCTCGACGGTCGCGGCGACGTAGCGCTCGACGTCGGCCTCGTCGGTGACGTCCGCGGCGATCGCGATGACCTCGCCGTGCGCCGAGAGGCGTTCACGCGCGGCCTCGAGGGGCTCCGGGAAGAGGTCGACCAGGGCCACGCGTGCGCCCAGCTTGAGGAACTCCTCAGCTGTCGCCGCGCCGATGCCGCCCGCGCCGCCGGTGATGACCACTGAGCGTCCGGTGAAATCTGTCATGTCGCAACTCCTTTGTCGTCTGGTTGTCCGCGTGGCGTCGCTCGCCCGCGGCAGTCGTCGGCCGCCGGAGCTGTATCTCCGACGGCGCCGCCAGGTTAGGTGCCGCGCATGCGCATCCACTGTGTACCGACACAGCGAACGCGACGGAAGCATGCGCACCGCCCCCGCCCCCGCCCCCGAGCGGGGTCACGGCCACCGCCCCGAGCAGGGTCACGGCCACCGCAGAGTTGTGGCGTGATGTCGTGGCGACGTCGCGCAGCAGCAACAAGCCACAACTCCACGGCCTGGGCGCGCGCGTTCGGGTGCAGGGCGCCGGACGTCGGACGTCGGACGCCAGTTGTCGGGTGCCGGATGTCGGACGTCGGACGCCAGTTGTCGGGTGCCGGATGTCGGACGCAGGGCGCCGGGTGTCAGGCGTCGGAGGTGAGGCGCTGCGTGCCGATGACCGAGAGCAGCTGCAGCCGGTCGTAGCTCTCCGTGCCAGGCGTGGCCGTCAGCACGAGCAGCGTCTGGTGCTGCGCGGGGTCGACGAGGAACTGGCAGTGCACCTCCATGACCCCTAGCTCTGGATGCTGCACTCGCTTCTCGAGCTCGTGCGTCGCGTTGATCTCGTGGTCGGCCCAGATTGCGGCGAACTCCGGGCTCTCGGCGAGGAGCGCATCCACGACCCGCTGCGCTCGAGAGCCTGGCCCCTGCTGGGCGGCGAAGCCGCGAGCATCCGCGGCGAACGCTCGAGACAGCTTCTCGTGGTCGGCGGATGGGTAGACGTCGCGGGTGCCGGGTGCCGTGAACCAGCGGTAGACGACGCTGCGGGCGTTGCCGGCGAAGCGGGTCTCGTCGCCGAAGAGGGCACGCGCGGCCGGTGTCTGCACGAGCGTCTCGCCCATGGCCGTCATGACCTGCGCTGGGGTGTCGGCCAGGCGGTCGAGGATGCGCATGAGGCCGGGGGCCACGTGCTCGCCGCCGATGGCACGGCGAGGTGCCTGGTGGCCGGCGAGGTGGAAGAGGTGGTCGCGTTCCGCGGCCGTCAGCCGCAGGCCACGCGCCATGGCGGCGAGCATCTGCTCCGACGGCTGGGGGCCGCGGCCTTGCTCGAGGCGACTGTAGTAGTCGACCGACATGTCGCTGAGTGCAGCGACCTCCTCGCGCCGCAGCCCCTGCGTGCGGCGGCGGGGTCCCTTCGTCAGGCCGACGTCCTCGGGCTGCAGCGCCTCGCGGCGGCTGCGGAGGAAATCGGCGAGCTGGGCTCTGTCCATGAGGCGAGGCTAGCGGGCGACGTGCTCGGCGACGAGCTGTTCGGAGAGCTCCCACAGGCGGCGCGCATCCGCTTCGCTCGCGACGCGCGAGTACAGCTTCTGCTCGGACGGGCGGCCGCCGATGTGGCCTGGGCCCTTCGGGCCGTAGAGGCGGCCACCCTTCGCGCCGGGGCTCGTGGCCGCGAGGACTGCGGGGAGGGCAGCGCTCTGCGGGGTGCCGGTGATGCCGACCCGCGAGAGGAGGCGGATGACCTTGACCTCGGTGGTGTCGCTGGCTCGCCCCATGCCCGGCTGTGCGGCGAGGAGGTTCGTGGGGGAGACGCCAGGGTGCGAGAGGTTGCTCTGGATGCCCCAGTCGTTCGCCTCGCTGAGGCGGTGCAGGTGCATCCCGAGCAGGCCGGTCGCGATCTTCGACGAGCTGTACGAGCCCATCTTGCTGTAGCTGCGCTCCCAGTTCAGGTCGTCCCAGTGAACGGCGCCCTGGTTGGCGGCGATGCTGATCTGCGTCGTGACGTGCGCCTCGCCCTCCTTGAGGAGGGGGAGCAGTCCGGTCGTGAGGGCGAAGTGGCCGAGGTGGTTGGTGCCGAACTGCAGCTCGAAGCCGTCGCTCGTGGTGCGTCGCTCGGGTGGTGTCATGACGCCAGCGTTGTTGATCAGGATGTTGATGGGGCGCCCGTCTTCGACGAGCTCATCGGTGAGGGCCGAGACCGATGCCAGCGAGGAGAGGTCCAGCTGGCGCAGCTCGAGCTTCGCATCCGGGTTCGCGCCTCGGATGCGCGCGGCTGCCTTCTCGCCCTTGGCGCGGTTGCGGACCGGCATGATGACCGTCGCGCCGGCGCGGGCGAGCCTCGCGGCGATGTTGATGCCGATGCCGTCGCTCGCACCCGTGACCAGGGCGAGTTGGCCGGTGAGGGAGGGAACTGGGATGTCGCGGTTCTTGGGCACGGGATGCTCCTGAGTGGTGTCGATGTCGAGATCGCTCCGCCGGTGAGGCGAAGGTGCAGTCTGGCTGCTGGAACCACTCTGCTGGGTCGATCTTCTTCGATTCAGGGCTCGCTCATCCAGGGATCGGGGGTCCCTGGATGAGGCTGGTTGACATAGTTAATGAGTTGACTCAGAATTGAGTACGCTCGGCAAATGGCGGGGCGATTCACCGACGCAAACCCGAATCCGGAGTCCCACCCATGCGAGCGTTCACCTTCTCCACTTACAAGACGTCCCTGCGAGAGGCCGATATCCCGGAGCCGATCATGGGAGAGCACGACGTGCTTGTCCAGGTGCAGGCCGCCGGCGTGAACCAGCTCGACGAGAAGATCCGCATCGGCGAGTTCAAGCAGATCCTGCCGTACAAGCTGCCGCTGACCCTCGGGCACGATGTCGCCGGAACGGTGCTGCGGGTCGGCGCCGCGGTTCGCGGGTTCCGTCCGGGAGACGAGGTCTACGCGAGGCCCCGCGACCACCGCATCGGCACGTTCGCCGAGCGCATCGCGGTCGACGAAGCGGATGTGGCGCCCAAGCCGTCGTCCATCTCCATGGAAGAGGCGGGCTCGCTCCCGCTCGTCGCCCTCACCGCCTGGCAGGCGCTCGTCGAGATCGGCAACGTGCAGCGCGGGCAGAAGGTCCTCATCCACGCCGGCTCGGGCGGAGTCGGATCCATCGCGATCCAGCTCGCGAAGCACCTCGGGGCCGAGGTCGCCACCACCGTCAGCGCATCCAACGCGGCGTTCGCTCGCGAGCTCGGCGCCGACCACACGATCGACTACCGCAACGAGGACTTCGAGCAGCTCCTCAGCGGCTACGACCTCGTGCTCGACAGCCTCGGCGGCGAGAACCTCGAGAAGTCGCTCCGCATCCTGGGGCCTGGCGGAATCGCCGTCGGCATCTCCGGTCCCCCCACCCCCGACTTCGCCCGGAGTGCCGGCCTGAACCCCGTGCTGCGCCTCGCGATCACCGGGCTCAGCGGCAAGGTCCGCAAGCAGGCGAAACGACTCGGCGTCGATTACCGCTTCCTCTTCATGCGCGCGAGCGGCGAGCAGCTGCGTGAGATCTCCGCGCTCATCGAGCGTGGAGCGATCAAGCCCACAGTGGGAAGAGTCTTCCCCTTCGACGAGACCGTGCACGCGCTCGAATCGCTGAGGGACGGTGGCATTCGCGGCAAGGCAGTCATCAGCAACCGCTGACCATCAGCGGTCACACCCCACCAACCCCCTCAAGGTTTCAAGAGAGAACATCATGAGCACTGCATCCAACGAGCCCGTCGTCACCTCCTACGCGCTCGCCCCGGCGAAGAGCATCACCGTGGGCGGCATCAGCTACGCCTACCGCGAGCTGGGTCCGAAGGAAGACATCCCCGTCATCTTCTTCGTGCACCTCGCGGCCACGCTCGACAACTGGGACCCCCGCATCGTCGACCCCATCGCCGAGAAGCGCCACGTCATCACCTTCGACCAGCGCGGCGTCGGCGCCTCGACGGGCGTCGTTCCCGGCACCATCGAGGAAGCGGCCGACCACGCGTACGAGTTCATCACCGCGCTCGGCTACGAGAAGGTCGACATCTTCTCGTTCTCCATGGGCGGGATGATCGCGCAGGACCTCGTCGTCAAGCACCCGGACCTCGTGCGCCGGCTCGTGCTCACGGGCACCGGTCCGCGCGGCGGCAAGGACATGGACAAGGTCGTCGGTGTCACCTACCTCGACCTCGTGCGCTCCATCCTCACCCGCTCCGACATCAAGGAGTTCCTGTTCTTCAACCGCGACGACCGGGGCAAGCGGGCCGCGAAAGCGTTCGTCGCCCGGTTGTCCGAGCGCACGGGCGACCGCGACAAGTCGATCAGCTTGAAGGCGTTCCAGACGCAGCTCAAGGCCATCCAGCGCTACGGACGCTCCGCGCCCTCCGACCTCTCGACCCTCACGCAGCCGACCCTCATCGCCAACGGCGACAACGACCGCATGGTGCCGTCGGTGCTCTCCAACGACCTGCACAGGCGCATCGCCGGCTCCGAGCTCGTCATGTACTCCGACTCGGGCCACGGCGGCATCTTCCAGTACCACCACCAGTTCGCACCGGTCGCCGTCGAGTTCCTCACCCGCTGACGCAGCACGCGATGCGTTCTTCGCGGCGGAAAGCGCGAGCGGTGAGCTCACGGAGCTGCTGGCGCCAGTCGCATCCGCTGTGCATGCCCATGACGTCACGGCAGCGCTGACGTTCGTTCGCGATGGCGAGGTCTTCGCAACGCCAGAATCGTAGCCTCGACAGGCTGTCACGAAAGTGGCGTGGCTCCCGACTGTCCGGGAGCCACGCCACCTTCGTGTTGAGGCGCGCGTCGCGCGTGGCCGATGGTTGTCGGTCTCGGCGACGTTGATGGGTTTCGGCGAGCGGTGATGGGTTTCGGGGATGCACGTGATGGGTTTCGGCGACCGGTGATGGGAAAAAACCCATCAGGGTCAGCGAAAGCCATCACGGTTCCGGCCGAAGGAGGGGCGCCGCTTGGTGGCGGCGCCCCTCCCAGGTCGTGCGTGCTGCGAGCTGCTAGCTGGTCGCCCGGCTGAGCTGCGGGTAGACCGCCTCGAGCGGGGCGCTGAGTCCTGCCCTCAGCTGTACCGACGTCTCGTCGGCGAGCACCTCGTACTCGCCGGCCTCGCTCGCGTCGAAGACCTTCGAGACGAGCACGGCCGGGTCGGTCTTCGGGTCATCCGTGTGCGCCGCCATGGCCGTGTCGACCCAGCCGACGTGGACGCCCACGACGTGCACGCCTGCTGGCTGGAGTTCGAGGCGCAGCGAGTTCGTCGCCGACCAGAGTGCGGCCTTCGTGGCGCTGTAGATGCCGTTGACCGCGTACCAGCTGAGGGCCGAGTGCACGTCGATGATGGTCGCGCCCTCACGGTTCGCGAGGAGCGGCGCGTAGGCGCGCGCGAGGAAGACGGGTCCGAGGAAGTTGGTCGCGACGTTCGCCCGGATCTCCTCGTCGCTGTGCGACAGGATGCCCGGGGACGAGACCGAGGCTCCGGCGTTCTTGATGAGCACGGTCACGTCGGGTGCCGCCTCGACGACGGCGGCGATGGATGCCGAGTCGGTGACGTCGAGGGCGAGGGGCACGACCCGCTCGTCGTCCCAGGTTCGTGGCGTGCGGGCCGTGGCGTAGACCTTGGCGGCGCCGCGGGCGAGGGCCTCGCGGACGAAGTTCGTGCCGATGCCCCCGTTCGCGCCGGTGACGAGGACAACTGCTCCGTTGAGTGAAGGCATGTGGGGCTCTTTCTAGTCGGTGGGTTGTCGCGTACGTCGGGGCAGCGGATGGGTGCTGCGGCGGCGTGGAAGAATCGGCACGGGTACCGAACCCGCACGTTAGCGACTAAACTCATAACTGAGCATACTCACGAATTATTCCCGGGGAGATCTGGATGACCACCGACGCCCGCCCGATGGGGCGCCGCGAGCGAAACAAGCTCGACAAGCTCGAGCGCATCACGGCGGCGGCCGGCGAGCTCTTCGCCGAGCGCGGGGTCGATGACGTCACCACGCAGGAGATCGCGGACCGCGCCGACATCGGCACCGGAACGCTGTTCCTCTACGCCAAGACCAAGGGCGAGCTGCTGCTGCTCGTGCAGAACTCCATGTACGAGACTGCGCTCGAGGAGGGTCGGGCCGCTGCGGCCGAGACGACCGGCGCGCTCGACGGCGTGCTCGCCGTGCTTCGCCCCGTCGTCGCGTGCAACCGCAAGCAGATCGAGAACGGGCGAACCTACCTGCGGGAGATGGTCTTCGGCGACCCGGAAGAGCCTCGGCATGCAGAGGCGCTGGCACTGACGAGCCAGACCCAGGACCTGGTCGCCGACGTCATCGAGCGGGAGACCGCCGCCACGGCCGACACCGCGCGCACGCTCGCGCAGGTCGTCTCCGCCATCATGTTCACGACCATGGCCGCGTCGATCAACGCCTCGCTATCCGACGACGACCTCGTCGAGCAGGTTCGCGCGCAGGTCCAGGCGGTGCTGCCCGCCTGACTCGACGTGCCGGTCCGGGGGATCCCCGAACCGGCACGTCGCCGGCGCTCCGCCCGCTCTTCGTGCTCTCCGTTAGCTCTTCGCGCTCTCCACGAGCTCGCCGAGCGCCGCCTCGTCGAGTGGGCTGCCGGGGAACTTGGCCACTCGCCCGAGCGGCATGGAGCCGAGCATCTTGAGCATCTCCGGGTCGGCCAGCATCCCGGACAGGCCGCTGTCGCCCTCGAGCAGTGCGGTGCGCAGCAGTGGGCCACCCCGCTCGTCGTCGAGCCACTCGGCGATCGTCGAGGTCTCGTCGAGGGGGAGCGCGAGCTCGTCACCGGCGACCGCCACCTGCGTCGAGGCGCGGAGGTCGCGGCTCGAGGCACCAACCTCGACGGGGTACTCGCCGCCCTCGACCGTCCACTGCCCGGCGATCGGGTGGAAGTAGGCGAGCTCGGAGCGCGGCACCTCGATGGTGACGGGGACCGTCGAGCCGGCAGCCACCTCGACGACGGCGAACGCAGCGAGCGAGCGCGTCGCGCGCGGCACGGCGGAGCCGGGGAGGCCCGTGTAGACCTGCACGACCTCGCGGCCGTCCCTGCTCCCCGTGTTGGTGAGATCCACCTGGATGCGCAGACCGCTGTCGTCGACCTCGACGGCGAGGTTCTCGTAGGCGAAGCTCGTGTACGACAGGCCGTGGCCGAACGGGAACGAGACCTCGCTCGCACGCGCGTCGTAGCCGCGGTAGCCGACGAAGATGTCCTCGCCGTAGCGCACGTGGCCGAACGCGCCGGGGAACCCGACGTGCGCCGGGGAATCCTCGAGGCGCACGGGAACCGTCTCGGCGAGGCGCCCGGACGGGTTGACGACGCCGAAGAGCACGTCGGCGATCGCCCCGCCGCCGGCCTGCCCGAGGAGCCAGCCCTCGACGATCGACGGGGCGAGGTCCTGCCACGTCGAGGTGCGGACGACACCGCCGTTGGAGAGCACGACGATGACGTGCTCGTTCGCCGCGTGCACCGCCTCGAGCAGCTCGAGCTGGTCGGCGGGCAGGTCGATGTGCGCGCGGTCGAAGCCCTCGGACTCCTCGTGCGCTGGCAGGCCGAGGAAGAGGACGGCGACGGATGCGCTCGCGGCGGTCTCGACCGCATCCGCTCGCAGCGCGTCGGCGTCGCCGGAGTCGTCGAGCGTGAAGCCGGGCGCGAATCGGACCCGGTCTCCGGCGACCCGGCTCAGCTCCGTGAGGGCGTCGTCGAGCCGGGTCGGGTTGATGAGTGAGCTGCCGGCGCCCTGGTAGCGGGGAGTGCGCGCGAACTCGCCGATCACCGCGATGCTCTCGCTCGAAGCGGGCTCGAGTGGCAGCAGCTCGCCCTCGTTCTTCAGCAGCACGATGCTGCGCCCGGCGGCCTCGCGGGCAAGCCCGTGGTGCGCCTCCGCGTCGTAGCTGGCGGATGCGTCTGCGCCCGCGACGATCTTGTCGACGAGCTCCAGCGCGCGGCGGGCGGCGGTGGTCACGTGCTGCTCGTCGAGGTCGCCGGAGCGCACCGCATCCACGAGCTGAGCGTCCGTGCGCCCGCCGCTGGCCGGCATCTCGAGGTCGAGCCCGGCCGCGATGCCGGTGACGCGGTCGTCGACGGCGCCCCAGTCGGAGACGACGAGGCCCTCGTAGCCCCATTCCTCGCGGAGGACGGTGGTGAGCAGCCAGTGATTCTCGGAGGCGTAGACGCCGTTGATCTTGTTGTAGGAGCACATGACGGTCCACGGCTGCTGCTCGGTGACGACGCGCTGGAAGGCGCGCAGGTAGATCTCGCGGAGGGGGCGCTCGTCGACGTCGGCGCTGATCCGCAGTCGGTCGGTCTCCTGGTTGTTCGCGGCGAAGTGCTTGAGCGACGACCCGACGCCCTGGCTCTGCAGGCCGCCGACGAGGGCAGAGCCCATGACGCCGCTCACGAGCGGGTCCTCGGAGAAGTACTCGAAGTTGCGCCCGCACAGCGGGGACCGCTTGATGTTGATGCCGGGGCCGAGCAGCACGCCGACACCCTCCGCCTTGGCCTCCTCGCCGAGCGCGACACCCACGCGGCGGACGAGGTCCGCGTCCCAGCTCGAGCCGAGCGCGACGGCGGGCGGGAAGCACGTCGCAGGAACGCTGTCGGCGAGGCCGAGGTGGTCGCCGCCCTCCCGCTGCAGGCGCACCCCGTGCGGCCCATCCGTCAGCGTCACCGCCGGGATGCCGACCCGCTCGACCGCCTTCGTCGACCAGAAGCTCCCGCCGCTCGTCAGGGACGCCTTCTCTTCGAGGGTGAGGTCGTCGAGGTGCTCAGCGTGGGTCATCGTCGTGCTCCGATCTGTCGTGCGGGGGAGTGCTCGCGGCCCGGAGATCAGGGCGCGTGGCGTTCCAGGTAAGCGTAGATCTCGCTGTCGTCGACGCCTGGGAACCGGCCAGCGGGGAGGGATGCAAGGATCTGCGCGTGCAGGCGGGCGCTTGGCCAGGCGCGCCCGGACCAGCGCGCTGCGAGGGTCGGGTCGGGTCGCCGGCAGCAGGTCTCATCGGGGCAGCGCGACACCTGGCGGTTCTCGGTGTCGCGGCCGCGGAAGTACTTGGCGTCGTCGAAGGGCACCCCGAAGGTGATCGAGAAGGCGCCCTCGGCTGACCGGCCCGTCTGAATGGTGCTCCAGAACGTGCCGGCGGGTGTGTCCGTGTACTGCCAGAACTCCGTCGTTCGGTGCTCGATCTCCGTCGCACGCCTCGCACCCCAGCGGCGGCAGACGATCTGCCCTTCGACGGCGCCGGTCACGTCGAGCGGCAGGGGGAGATCGTCGTTCTCGTAGGCCTTGTAGACCTCGCCGACGGCGCCGACGCGCAGGAAGTGCACGCGCATCCCGAGGTGCTCCGTCATGAGGTTCGTCATGCGCAGGGCGGCCGCCTCGTGGGTGACGCCGAAGGCATCGCGGAAGTCCTCCACGGCGAGGTCGCGGTCCTTCTTGCGGGCGCTCAGGAAGTCGACTGCCTGCGTGCGCGGGATGAGGCAGGCGGCTGCGAAGTAGTTGATCTCGAGCCGCTGGCGCAGGAAGTCGGCGTACGAATCTGGAGGCGTGTGGCCCAGGATGCGGTGGGCGACGGCCTGGAGGGCGATGGACCGCAGCCCGTGCCCGCCCGGGATCGACTCCGGCGGCAGGTAGATGCGCCCGTTCTCGAGGTCGGTGATGCTGCGCGTGGAACGGGGGAGGTCGTCGGCGTAGACGATCTCGAGGCCGAGCTGCTCGACCATGAGGTGCACCTCGCGGTGCGTGAGTGCCCCGGCGACGTGCCCGACCTGGCGGAGGCGCTCTTCGGCGACCGCCTCGATCTCCGGCAGGTAGTTGTTGCGCTCCCGCATCCACGCCCGCTGCTGCGTGTTGCGGATGCGCGCCTCCTCGGGCGTCGCAGAGGCGGCCTGTGCGCGTCGCTCGAGTTCCCGGTGCAGGCCGACGAGCGTCTCGAGGGTGTCGTCTGGCATGCCCTTGCCCCCGCGCAGCTTGGGGAGCCCGAGCCCCGCGAACAGCGGGGAAGACTGGGCGCGCTTCAGCTCGAGCTCGAGCGCGGCGCGGCTGTTCGGCGCCTCGGCGCGCACGAGGTCCTCGACCGTCACCCCGAGGGCCCTCGCGAAGGAGGGGAGCTCTGACGGCTTCGGCTCGCGGCGCCCGTTCTCGATGAGCGAGATGCGGCTGGGGCTCGTCTCGAGCTGAGCCGCGAGGTCGTCGAGGGTGAGCTTCGCGAGCGAGCGGTAGTGGCGGATGCGGGCTCCGAGCACGGAGGCGGTGTACACGTCGGCGGGCATGGCATGACGCTAGCGCAAGAACGGCAGTTCTTTACACACATTTCCGCGAAAGAGTGCTCAGTTCGCGACGAATACTGAGTTCATCCCGCAACTACCGTCAACGACGACACCCAGAAGGACTCACCATGACGTTGCTCCACGAACCCCCTACCTCCGCAGACGCATCCACGAGCAACGAGGCGTACGTCCTCCCCTTCAGCGCGGTGCGCCTCTCGGACATCCCCGAGGTCGGCGGCAAGAACGCCTCGCTCGGCGAGCTCATCGCGAACCTCACGGACGCCGGAGTGCGTGTGCCGGACGGCTTCGCCACGACGGCGAGCGCCTTCAACCGGCACCTGCGTGAGACGGGCATCGACGCGTGGATCCGCGGTGAGATCGTGGGCCTCGACGTCGACGACGTGGCGCGCCTCGCGATCGTCGGCGCCCGCATCCGCGCTCGCATCGAAGCCGCCCCGCTCGCCGCGGAGCTCGAAGCAGCCATGCGCGAAGCCTTCGCCCGTCTGGACGCCGAGACCGACGGCCAGCTGCTCGTCGCGGTGCGCTCGAGCGCCACGGCCGAGGATCTGCCGGACGCGTCGTTCGCGGGGCAGCAGGAGACGTTCCTCAACATCGCGGGCATCGAGAACGTGCTCGCCGCCACCCGCAAGGTCTTCGCGTCGCTCTTCACCGACCGCGCCATCGCGTACCGCGTGCACCAGGGCTTCGCGCACACCGGCATCGCGATCTCCGTCGGCGTGCAGCGCATGGTGCGCTCCGACGAGGGTGCAGCCGGGGTCATGTTCAGCGTCGACACCGAGTCGGGCTACGACGGCGCCGTGTTCGTGACGAGCGCCTACGGGCTCGGCGAGGGGGTCGTGCAGGGCGCGGTCAACCCCGACGAGTTCACGGTGCACAAGCGCACCCTCCGCGAGGGGCGGCCCGCCGTGCTGTCGCGCCGAGTCGGCAGCAAGGCGACCCGCATGGTCTTCACGGACGACACCCGCGTCGGGCGCACCACCGAGTTCGTCGAGACGGCACCGGATGCGCAGCGCCAGTTCTCCGTCACCGACGCCGAGGTCACCGAGCTGGCCGAGGCGGCGCTCGCGATCGAGGAGCACTACGGGCGGCCCATGGACATCGAGTGGGGCAAGGACGGCATCGACGGGCGCATCTACATCCTGCAGGCCCGCCCGGAGACCGTCGTCTCGCGGCGAGCTGCCGGCACGCTCGAGCGGCACAGCCTGCTGGAGCGCAGCGCGAAGCTCGTCGAAGGTCGGGCGATCGGGCAGCGCATCGGCGCTGGGGTCGTGCGGCTGCTCACCTCCCCCTCGCAGATGAGCGAGTTCCGCCAGGGTGACATGCTGGTCGCCGACATGACCGACCCCGACTGGGAGCCGATCATGAAGCGCGCCTCCGCGATCGTCACGAACCGCGGCGGCCGCACCTGTCACGCCGCGATCATCGCCCGCGAGCTCGGCGTCCCCGCCGTGGTCGGGGCCGGCGACGCGACCGAGCGCCTCGCGGACGGCGACGAGGTCACCGTGACCTGCGCCGAAGGCGAGACTGGGGTCGTGCTCGCCGGCATCCTGCCCATCGAGGTGGAGCGCATCGAGCTCGCCTCCTTCCCGGAGCTGCCGGGCAAGATCATGCTCAACGTCGGCAACCCGGACGCCGCGTTCACGCTCGCCGCGCTGCCGAACGACGGCGTGGGGCTCGCGCGCATGGAGTTCGTCATCTCGCGCCAGATCGGCGTGCACCCCCGTGCGCTGCTCGAGCTCGACGACCAGGAGGCGAGCATCCGCGCCGCCATCGACGAGCGCATCGCCGCCTACGACTCTCCCGCGGACTTCTTCGTGCGCCGCCTCGCCGAGGGCGTCGCGACGCTCGCCGCCGCGTTCGACGGGAAGCCCGTCATCGTGCGGCTCTCCGACTTCAAGTCGAACGAGTACGCGGGGCTGCTCGGGGGCGCCCGCTACGAGCCCGTCGAGGAGAACCCGATGCTCGGCTTCCGCGGTGCCGCGAGGTACATCTCCGACGACTTCGCGGAGGCGTTCGCACTCGAGTGCGAGGCGATCAGGGTCGTCCGGGACGACATGGGGCTCACGAACGTGAAGGTCATGATCCCGTTCGTGCGCACGGTGGAGGAGGCCCGCGCGGTTGTCGAGCGCCTCGCGGAGAACGGGCTGCGCCGCGGCCAGAACGGCCTCGAGGTGATCATGATGTGCGAGGTGCCCTCCAACGCGCTCCTCGCGGAGCAGTTCCTGGAGCTCGTCGACGGCTTCTCCATCGGCTCGAACGACCTCACGCAGCTGACGCTCGGCATCGACCGCGACTCCGGCCTCATCTCGGACAGCTTCGACGAGCGCAACCCCGCGGTGCTTCGCCTCATCGACCTCGCGATCGACGCCTGCACGAAGCACGGACGCTACGTCGGCATCTGCGGGCAGGCGCCGAGCGACCATCCCGAACTCGCCCAGTACCTGTTCGACCGTGGCATCTCCTCGCTGTCGCTCAACCCGGACAGCGTCGTGGAGACGTGGACGAGGCTCGCCGCGAACCTCTGAGGCGGAGGGCTGGCGTGCCGCCTCCGGGCGGGACGCCAGCTCGGCGTCGCAAGCGGTGCCGGCCGCGCGGCTGACACAATCGGTGGATGATGAGCGACGAGAGCCTGCCCAACGTGTTCTCCTGGCGCGGCAGGACCGTGCGCTGGGACAGCTTCGGGGAAGGGCCAGCCCTCGTCTTCCTGCACGGCACCCCGTGGTCGTCGGCGCTGTGGCGGCCGATCGCGGAGGCCCTCTCCGCGCAGTTCACCGTCTACCTGTGGGATATGCCCGGCTACGGCTCCTCGTCGAAGGAACCGTCGCATGCCGTCGACCTCGGCGTGCAGGGCGAGCTGTTCGCCGAGCTGCTCGAATCCTGGGGCCTCGACCGGCCGCACGTCGTCGCCCACGACTTCGGCGGCGCGGTGGCGCTGCGTGCTCGACTGCTCCGCGGGGCCGCGTACGCGTCGCTGGCACTCGTCGACGTCGTCGCCCTCTCGCCGTGGGGTTCGCCCTTCTTCAACCTCGTGAAAGAGCACGCCGCGGTGTTCGAGCAACTGCCGGCCGCGGTGCATCGCGGCGCCGTGGAGGCGTACATCCGCGGAGCCAGCCATAGGGGCCTGAGCGCGGATGACCTCGCCATGCTCGTGGATCCGTGGGCGGATGCGGCGGGGCAGGCTGCGTTCTACCGGCAGATCGCGCAGGCAGACGAGCGCTTCACGGCGGAGGTCGAACCGCTCTACGCCACCCTCACGGAACCCGTGCACATCGTGTGGGGGCGCGAGGACACCTGGATCCCGAGCGACCGAGCGCAGCGGCTCGGCGCGCTCATCCCGAACGCCTCGGTCACCCTCATCGACGGCGCAGGCCACCTCATCCAGCTGGACGCTCCCGCAGCGCTCGCGGCTGAGCTCACGCGGTGGACGAGTGGCGTCCGGCGCTGACCTCGCGCCTGCTGATTGAGGGAACTCCCACGCTGGCGGTGAAGGCTGGGGCAGGTCGCGTGGACCAGCCCGCTTGTCGTGGCTCTGGTCTACGGGGTCATCACACAGGTACACCGAGGAGAGGAAGAAGTCATGAGACTGCGCCAGAAGCTCGCGTCCGCCGTGATCGCGTTCGGACTCGTCGGGGGTGCGGGGGTTGCCCTCGCGCCCGCTGCAAGCGCCGCCACGCACCGACAGATGATCTACGGCAGCACGCTGCAGAATTGCCAGATCACCTTGAACAACGCAGCCAACACCTACGCGGCTGCCGGCAAGAAGATCACCGCGGTCGACAACTGTGTGCGAAACACTCTGACACCAGGCGGTTTCAACAACTACTACGGATCCGTCAGCTGGGACATCTGACCTGACGCGGCGCATGCAGAAGCGGCAGCCGACCGAGTCGGCTGCCGCTTCTGCGTGATGGTGAGGGCTACTTCTTGAAGGCGTCCTTGACGTCTTCGCCCGCCTGCTTCACGTTGGCCTTGGCCTGGTCGGCCTGGCCCTCGGCGACGAGCTTGTCGTTGTCGGTGGCCTTGCCGAGGGCCTCCTTGGCCTTGCCGCCGAACTCTTCTGCTGCGTTCTTGATCTTGTCTCCTGCGCTCATGGCAGTTCCTTTCTGTTGGGGGTGCGGTTCCTCGGAATCGGGGTGCCGCGGTGGGGAGTCGTGGTTACTGGAGGCGCGTGGACTGCTGCACCTTGGCGCGGAATCCGCCGCTGAGCTGCAGCAAGACCGGGACCTTCTGGCCGAGGAGCGCATCGAGCGCCTCGAGGTTCTGCTCGACGATCGCCGTCGCGTCCCTGGGCGAGACGCCGCGTCGGCAGGTCGC
>NZ_PSYC01000077.1:0-540 GCF_002931515.1 Pseudoclavibacter sp. RFBG4
GGTCCTCGCGCTCACCTGGATCATCCTCGGCTTCTGGGCGTTCTTCTTCGTCGCGATCGCGATGATCATCGGCGGCGTCATCGGACGCATCCTCGAAGGAAAGCTCGACGCCAGCGCCCTTGTCGACGTCATCCGAGGACGGAACACCTCCTCATGAGCATCGCCGCGACGACACACCACGGCGCGGCGCAGCGAGGCACGACACGACTCACCGCGAAGGCCCTGACTCGTGTCGCGTCAGCTGTCGCCGGTGACGCCCTCGGGGTCGACGCAGGCAGCGTCAACGTCGACCTCGACGACCACGACGGCAAGCTCGCCCTCCGGGTGCGGACCCCCATCCGGGTTCCGTCACTCGCCCGAATCCGTGAGCAGCCGAATGCGCTCGCGCGCAGCGGCGGTCCACTCCTGGAGCGAGTCGAGAACGCCAAGACAACCATCCGAGACCGCGTGCAAAGCCTCACGGGCTCCCACGTGGACCAGGTCACCGTGCGGGTCACCGGGCTCGACATCAAACCAGAGGAGCGAGTCAGATGAGCAGCC
>NZ_PSYC01000012.1:0-48755 GCF_002931515.1 Pseudoclavibacter sp. RFBG4
ACGCCTGGCGGTTCGCGCAGCCCGGCCCCGCGGCGGGCGCTGCGGTCGGGGTCGCCGCGGGAGCGGGGGCCGCCGCGGGGCCGGGCTGCGCGAACCGCCAGGCGTCGTGGATGCTTACCTCGGCGCGCTCGCGGTCGAGCCGCACCTCGCGGCGCCAGGACTCGAGCTCGGCGACGTCGTACGCGCCAGCGAGCTCAAGCTCGAGCGAGGGGGTCTCACCGGTCGTCACCTCGATGACCGACGCCGCGTACTCCGGCCCCGTGGGCTGGCCGCGCCCGGCGACGAACGGCACGTTGTGCCATTCGCTCTGCATCGGCCACAGCTCGTAGCGGCGCTCGCTGAAGGTGCGGGCGTCGTAGCTCGGGCGACCGGCGTCGACGATGACGGGCACCCCGTCGGAGGCGACGAGGAAGCTGCCGACGTCGTTGTGGTTGTGGTGCTCGTTGTTGTGCCCGCCCTTGACTGCGACAGACAACCCAGAGGACGAGCTGTCGCGCTCGCGGGCGACGAGCATCTGGGTGGAGGGGAGCCAGGTGGCGGCTGGGGCCGGGGGAGCGGATGCCCTCGCCTGCAGCCAGGCCGCATCCGTCATGCCGCGCAGCACTCGGCCGAGCCCCTCGGCTTCGACGACCGCTGGTGTCTCTGGACGCCGATGGGAGGCGGCGAAGCGCTGCGCGTCGAGGTCGCCGGCGCGCACCGCGGCCCGGTGGAGGGAGTGCCAGGGCTGGTCGGCGCTCGGCTTCGCCTGTCCGTCGGCGGCGTTCACGAACCAGCCGGCGCCCAGGTGCATGCGATGGGGGAAGGCCACGGTCTCGCGCAGGGCCCGGATGCTCGGCACGGCATCGAGCCTGCCGCCGGTCGCGTGGGTGAGCAGGTCGAGGGCCTCGAGCAGGCGGCAGGCGCCGTTCCACCAGTAGGCGTAGCCCTCGTCGATGGCGCCGTCTTCGGGGAGCACGTCGACGTACCGGTCGAGTCCCTCGATGACGAGCGCGAGGATGCGTGCGCGCTCGTCGGCCTCGCTCGGGTCGTCGAGGAGGCGCAGCGCGGCGACGAGCACGTTGCCGTGGATCCAGGGGTTCCAGTTGTGGGCGTCGCCGTCGAGGCCGAGCCAGTGCCAGTCGCGGCGGCGCGTGAACGGCTCGAAGACCCGCACGCGCGCTTCGTGGCGGATGCGGGCTCGCACGCCGGGGTAGCGGGCGTCGAGCTGGTCGCCAAGCAGCTGGTCGACCCAGGCCAGCTGGCCGACGACCTCGCCTGCTCCGAGGTCGAGGTAGGGGTCCGTGACGGTGGCGAGGACCGAGCCGTGGCGCTGGAGCGAGTCGTCGTGGGCGGGCCAGCACCAGGAGCTCTGCTCGCAGAGCAGGATGATGCCGTCGACGACGTCACCGAGCATCGCCGGGTCGGCGGTGGCGGCCACGGCGACGCGGGTGAGGCGCTCCTGCCGCGCGAAGGCTGGTGTCTCCCAGGCGAGGCGGTCGCCGTCTCCGTGGTAGCGGGCGGCGTCGCTGGCGAGCGGTTGCGGCCAGGCTGTGCCGCGCTCGGCGTGGGCGCGCGCGCTCATCGCTGCGAGCGTCGCGGGGTCGGGTTCGCCGGGTTGCCAGGCGGATGCGGGCACTACGGGCAGGGCGTCGGTCGGGGTGGCGAGCAACGAGCGGAGGGCGGCTGGGAGATCGACGTCGCCTCGAAGTCCGAGCTGCGCCGAGAAGGCGCGCGTCAGGGGAGCGCGAAGCGTCGGCCTAGGCGTGGTGTCTGTCATCGTTGACCTCTTTCACAAATCGATCGTAAACGATCATGCACGATCATAACCGCATTGTTGTGATCGAGAATGATTGCTACGCTCGGAAATGTCACCACCCCCGAGGAGACGGTTCACCCTCCCTCGGACGGCAATTCAAAGGAGAATCCGTGTCCACTGCATTCACGCCCGCGTCGCCCGCCACCGCGGCGCAGTCAGCGTCGCAGTCGGCATGGACCCGCGGCGACTGGACCGGCTACGCCGACCGCCTCCTCGCCGGCGCAATGGCCTGGGCCTCGTCGGGCAAGGCGCGCATCACCCCTCCGGGCGCCGAGGGCGGCTACGGGCACGACATCGACGGCCTCGAGGGCTTCGCACGCACCTTCCTCCTCGCAGGATTCCGCATCGCCGGGGAGCGCGGACAGGGCGTCGACGGGCTCATCTCCTTCTTCTCCGAGGGCATCCGAACCGGCGTCGACCCTGAGGCGGCCGACCGCTGGGTGCGGCTCGAGGAGCACCCGCAGGCCAAGGTCGAGGCGGCGTCGCTCGCCCTCATCCTCGACCTCACCCGTCCCTGGATCTGGGATTCGCTCGACGAGCTCACGCAGCAGCGTGTCATCGACTACTTCGCTCCCGCCGTCGGCGACGACACCTACCCGCGCACCAACTGGCTCTGGTTCCGCCTCGTGGTCCAGACGTTCCTCCGCTCCGTCGGCGGCCCATGGTCGCCAGAGGACGTCAGGGCGGACCTCGCGCTGCACGACTCGTTCGTGCGTGCCGACGGGTGGCTGTCCGACGGGGAAGAGCGCTCCTACGACCACTACGTCGGCTGGGCGCTGCACATCTACCCGGTGCTCTGGGCCCGGATGCGCGGCGCCGACGAGCTCGCAGGTGACCGCCTCGAGGGCGACGTCGCCGCGCTCGACCGCTTCCTGCAGGACGCCGTGCACCTCATCGGCGGCGACGGCTCGCCCCTCCTCCAGGGCCGCAGCCTCATCTACCGCTTTGCGGCAGCCGCTCCCTTCTGGGTCGGCGCACTCGCCGGGGTGCCCTCGGTCTCGCTCGGCGCTCTCCGCCACGCGGCTGAGAAGGTCGTCTCGCACTTCGCCGAGCGGGGCGTGCCGGATGAGCGCGGCCTCCTCACGATGGGCTGGCACGGTGAATGGCGGCAGCTCGCGCAGGCCTACTCCGGGCCAGCCTCACCGTACTGGGCCTCCAAGGGACTCCTGGGTGTGCTGCTTCCCGCCGACCACCCCGTCTGGGCCGCCGAGGCCGAGCCACTCCCGGTTGAGCAGGGCGACTTCGTGCGCACGATCGCGGCCCCCGGCTGGGTGGTCACCGGCACGAGCCGCGACGGCATCGTTCGCATCGCCAACCACGGCACCGACCACGCGAAGCCGAACACGCTGGTCGGCGACTCGCCCCTCTACGCCCGCCTCGCCTACTCGAGCGCAACGAGCCCGCTGCTCGACGACCTCGCCTGGCACGAGCCCCTCGAGCAGTCGGTGGCGCTCGTCGACGGAACCGGCACGGCCACCCACCGCGCCGCGATGGAGCTCATCACCACGAGCGAGGACGGCACCGCCGGAGTCGCCGCATCCACCTGGCTCGCCCACACGCTGCAGCCCGCGCTGAAGCAGCAGCGTCACGGTTCGGGACTCGACGGCGACGCGACCGTCATCGCGCGGCTCACGGTCGTCTCCGTCGTCCGCGGCACCGAGGAAGTGCGCCTCGCCCGGGTCACCGACACCGAGGCAGGGGTCGACGCGGCCGACTGGCAGCTCCGCTGGGGCGGCTGGCCCGTCACGAGCCGACAGGACGCGCAGGTCACGAGCGCGCTCCGCGGACTGACGGCAGGCACAACGGCCCGGACCGTGACGAGGGCGGATGCGAGCCCGCTCGGCGCATCCACCCGGGTCCCGATCCTCGACGCCCCCGTCGAACCGGACACCTGGGTCGCCGCGCACCTCACCCTCGCGGGCGCAGACCACACCCCCAGCAGCACCACCGGCGTCGAGCTCACCGAAGAGCGAGCCGCCATCACCTGGTCAGACGGAGCCCACAGCGCCGTCGACCTCACCAACTACCGCCTCTCGTAGCCCGGGCGTCGGTTCTCAGAGATTCGAAGCGGATCTCGTTCATTGCAGCAAAGGAGCAGCACCATGAAGAAGCGCACCATGATCGCCACTGCGGGCCTCGCCGCCGCCGCACTGGCCCTCACCGGATGCAGCGGCGGCGGGAGCGTCGACCCAGACGGCCCCATCACGCTGTCGGTGTCGGGCTGGAGCGTCGCATCCACCCCCGAGTTCCAGCTGCTCGCAGACGGCTTCACGGAGAAGTACCCCGACGTGACCGTCGAGGTCGTCGACTACGACCCTGCCGAGTACAACACCCTCATCACCGCCGACCTCGCGGCGGGCTCCGGGCCGGACATCATCACCCAGAAGGAGATCAAGTTCGTCACGACCTTCCAGGAGGGCGGACAGCTCCTCGACGTCTCCGACGTCGCGCTCCCCGAAGGCATCAGCGGTGCCGAGTCGTACAACATCGACGGCACGACGTGGGCGGTGCCCTACCGCCAGGACTCGTGGGTGCTCTACTACAACAAGGCCCTCTTCGACGAGGCAGGCGTCGCCTACCCCGACGGCAGCTGGACCTGGGATGACTACGTCGAGAACGCCGACCTCCTGACCACGAACCTCGCCAGTGCAGGTTCGACCGCCAAGGGCGCTCACCAGCACAGCTGGCAGTCGACCGTGCAGGGCTTCGCCAACGCGCAGGCCGGCGGCGACATCTTCAGCGGCGAGTACGACTACTTCGCGCCCTACTACGACAAGTCGCTCAAGCTCCAGGACGACGGCGCGCAGGCCTCCTTCAACACGGTCACGGCCAACAAGCTCACCTACCAGGGCGAATTCGGCAAGCAGAACGCCGCGATGATCCCCATGGGCTCGTGGTTCGTCGCGACCCTCATCTCGCAGCAGGCCTCCGGCGAAGCCGACGACTTCGAGTGGGGCATCGCACCCGTCCCGCAGATGGACGCATCCACCACGGGCATGGACAACACCCCCGTCACATTCGGCGACCCGGCAGGGTTCGGCATCAACGCCAACATCGACGAGGGCAAGACGCAGGCCGCCAAGGACTTCCTCGCCTACGCCGCGAGCGAAGAGGCGGCAACCAAGCTCGCTGGCATCGGCATCACGCCGGCGCTGCTGAGCGACCCCGTCGTCGAGGCGTACTTCGCCGTCGAGGGCGCCCCGCAGGACGAGCTCTCCGCGTTCGCCGTGCAGACGCACGAGACGCTCCCCGAGAGCCCGACCAACTCGAAGACCGCAGCCGTCCAGAACATCCTGAACGACATGCACTCCTCGATCCTCTCCGGTTCCAAGTCGGTGCAGGACTCCATCGCTGAAGCCGAAGGCCGCGTGGCCAACGAAGTCGGCCTCGACTAACCCCCTTGCCGTCGGTCGGCCGGTGCTCTCTCACCGGCCGACCGGCACCCTCTCTCCAGGAGAATCATGACCACCACCACGGAACCGACGCCGCCGTCGGCAGCCCCGCCGGAGTTGACAGCCGAGGCGCGCAAGCAGCGCAACCGCCTGCGACGGAAGACCACCCTCGTCGGGTGGAGCTTCATCCTGCCGAACTTCATCGGGTTCGCGACGCTGACGCTCGTGCCCGTCATCGTGATGTTCTACATGTCTCTCACGAACTGGAACATCTTCGGCACGTCCACGTTCATCGGCTTCGACAACTTCACCCGACTCTTCAACGACGGCAGCTTCCAGGTCGCCTTCGGCAACACCATCTACTACTCGGTGCTGCACATCCCGCTCACGATCGTCGTGTCGCTGAGCCTCGCCCTGCTGCTCAACAACAAGCTCCGCGGCGTCGCGTTCTTCCGCACCGCCGCGTTCTTCCCCTACATCACGTCGATCGTCGCGATCGCGCTCGTCTGGAACCTGCTCTTCAGCCCCGACTTCGGCCCCATCAACGAGGGCCTGCGCCTCATCGGCATCGACAACCCGCCAGGCTGGCTCACCTCCACGGAGTGGGCGATGCCTGCGGTGGTCATCATCAGCACGTGGCGCGACATGGGCTACTACATGGTGCTCTTCCTCGCGGCCCTCCAGACGGTGCCGCCCGAGCTGCACGAGGCCGCCCGAGTCGACGGCGCCAACGCCTGGCAGCGCTTCTGGAACGTGACCCTCCCATGCCTGCGCCCGACCATGTTCTTCGTCACCGTCATGCTGACGATCAACTCCTTCAAGATCTTCGACCTCATCCTCGTGCTCACCGAGGGCGGGCCGGGACAGTCCACGACTGTCATCTCACAGTTCATCTACCGCAAGGGCTTCGAGGAGAACGAGTTCGGATACGCGTCAGCGGCATCCGTCGTGCTGTTCTTCCTCTGCATCGTCGTCACGATCATCCAGTTCCTGTGGAACAAGCGGAAGGACAGCTGATGTCCCAGACCATGGCAGTCGTCCTCCCGGAAGAGGACTCACGTCGCCTCCTCATCGACCCGCCCGCGCACCCCGCGGCAGCAGGCAAGAAGAAGAAGGCCGGGCTCGCGAAGGCGCTGCTCTACATCGCGCTGATCATCGCTGCGGCAGCCATGCTCACGCCGTTCTTCTGGATGATCATGAGCTCCCTCAAGGACGCGAACGCGGTCTTCTCGGTGCCGGTCAGATGGATTCCCGAGGTCTTCGTCTGGCAGAACTACGTCGACATCTGGACCAAGTCGGACATCATGACCTGGATCGGCAACACGCTGTTCCTCTCGGTCACCGTCACGGCGCTGCAGGTGCTCACCGGCTCGTTCGCCGCCTACGGCTTCTCGCGAGTCAAGTTCCCCGGCCGCGATGCGCTGTTCCTGCTCTACGTCGGAACGATCGCCGTGCCGTGGCAGTCGTACATGATCCCGCAGTTCATCATGCTCTCGAACGCGAACCTCTCGAACACCCTCTGGGCGATCATCCTGCTGCAGGCCTTCGGCGCCTTCGGCGTGTTCCTCATGAAGCAGTTCTACGAGTCCATCCCCATGGAGCTCTCCGAGGCAGCACGCCTCGACGGCCTCAGCGAGTACGGCATCTGGCGCCGCATCATGCTGCCGCTCTCGATTCCCGCCATCGCCAGCCTCTCGCTGCTCACCTTCGTGAACACGTGGAACGACTACCTCGGACCGCTCATCTACCTGCGCGACCCGAGCCTCTGGACCATGCAGCTCGGTCTGAAGAACTTCGTCTCCAGCCTGTACGACGTCGACTACGGCGTGCTCTTCGCGGGGCTCACGATCTCGGTCATCCCGATCGCCATCGTCTTCCTCCTCGGCCAGCGGTACTTCGTCGAAGGCGTCGCCACGAGCGGACTGAAGGGCTGATCATGAAGCGCATCCCGCACAGCATCTACTCGACGGCGTTCAACGTCGCGTACCTCGCCCTCGGCGTGAACGCCATGCTCGCCATCATGAGCCTGCCGTTCCTCGTGCTGCTCGTGACGACGGACCCATCGCTGTCGTGGCCGCTGCTCGCGGCGAGCGCGGCACTCACGGGCCCGGGCATCGCCGGTGCATTCGCGACCTTCCGCGCGCATGCCGAGGGCGACAGCGACGTGATCCGCGCGTTCCTCCGCGGGGTGCGCCGCACCTGGAAGCGTGCACTCGTGATCTCGGCGGTCACCTCCGCCGTCGTCACGGTCGCGCTCGTGGACGTGTTCGTCCTCGTTCCCACCGGCATCGGCGTCCTCCTCGTCCCGTTGCTGGCCGTCGTCGCGATCCTGACGCTCGCGACCGCAGCCGTGTCGCTCGTCGCCATCACGCAGGCCGACGACACGCGCCTGCTCGTGCTGGTGCGCGCATCCCTCTTCCTCGCCGTGCGCCGTTGGCCGATGACCTTCGCGTCCTTCGCGATCGTCGCCGTCCAGGCCGCGGTGCTCACCGCCGCCCCGGCCATCGCCATCGGGCTCTCCGCCGCCGCCTGCCTCTACGTCGTCTGGGCTGGCGGCCGCTACACCCTGCAGCAGACCCCGGCACACGCCGCGGCCTGACGGACACCACGAACTCACTCGAAGGAATCCCCATGACTTTCGCGCCCGCATCCACGACCGTGGAGAACGCGCTGGCGGCGGCCACCGAAACCGTCCGACGCAACATCGCCGCGTTCGGTGCCGCCTACCCTGACGACACGACCGCCGACGGCCGCTACCCGCTCCGACCAGCAACCGAGGCCTTCGCCGAGGGAGCCAACCGCGGCTGGACCACGAGCTTCTGGCCTGGCATGATGTGGCTCGCCGGCGATGCCACCGGCGACGCGGCCTTCCACGAAGCCGCCCTCGCGCACGCCGCCGACTTCGAACGTCGCCTCTACGGCGACGAGGACCTCGAGACCCACGACCTCGGATTCCTCTACTCGCTCTCGGTCGTCACCGCGTGGAAGCAGACGGGCGACGAGCGCTGGCGCACCGCCGGGATCAAGGCGGGGGAGCGGCTCATGACGCGCTTCCTCGAGCCTGCCGGGATTCTCCAGGCCTGGGGTGACCTCAGCGACCCAGCGCAGCGCGGCCGTGCCATCATCGACAGCCTCATGAACATGCCGCTGCTCACGTGGGTCGGCGAGCAGACGGGCGACCCACGGTACGCGGATGCGGTCCGACGCCACACGGAGCAGCTGCGCACGCAGATCTTCCGCGCTGACGACTCCACGTTCCACACGTTCTACTGGGACGCGGAGACCGGCGAGCCCCTGCGCGGTGGCACCGAACAGGGCGCGTTCGACGAGTCGTGCTGGGCGCGCGGGGAAGCCTGGGGCATCTACGGCTTCGCGCTCAACTCGCAGGCAGTCGGCGACCCGAGGCAGCTCGATGCTGCCTGGAGGTGCGCCGACTACTACCTCGCGCACCTGCCGAGCGACGGCATCCCCTACTGGGATCTCGTCTACACCGAGGGCAGCGACGCTCCCCGCGACAGCTCGGCCGCCGCGATCGCCGCCTGCGGGTTCTTCGAGCTCGCCGCGGTCGAGCCCGACCCCGAGCGGTCGGCGCACGCACGCAAGGCCGCGTTCGCGCAGCTCGACGCGCTCATCGCCGAGGCTGCGCCGCGGCCGGCCGAGTCCTCTGACGCGCTCCTCCTGCACGGCGTGTACGACATGCCGAAGCTCGTGGGCGTCGACGAGGGAACACTCTGGGGCGACTACTTCTTCCTGGAGGCGCTGACGCGCGCGTCGCGCCCCGACTGGCAACGGTACTGGTGAGCGGGGGAGCAGGCGCATGAGAATCGTCACCTGGGATCGTGCCGGGCAGAGCGTGCCCGCGGCCCTCGTCGAGTCGCCGGAGGGCGATCGGCTCATCGACCTCTCCGGTCTCGTCGCATCGACCCTCGAGCTGCTCTCCGACGAGCAGCAGCTCGCGGATGCGCGGGCCGCGGTCGAGTCGACCGTCGTCAGCGGCCTGCCGCTGCGCGACGGGGAGCGACTGCTCGCGCCTGTGACGCCGCGCGTGCTGCTCTGCGTCGGCTACAACTACCGCGGCCACGTGGTCGCGGGTGGGGAGGGGCAGCCCGACCCCGAGCGCCCTGACGTGTTCGTGAAGACCGCGAACACGCTGCTCGGACCAGACGACGCCGTGATTCTGCCCCCGCAGAGCAGCGATGTCGACTACGAGGGCGAGATCGGTCTGGTCATCGGACGGACGGCGCACGCCGTATCCGCCGAGGACGCGCTCGCGCACGTCGCCGGCTACACCCTCGTCAACGACGTCTCGGCCCGCGACTGGCAGAACCGCACCAGCCAGTGGACGCTCGGGAAGTGCTTCGACGGCTTCGCGCCGCTCGGGCCCGCCATCGTGACGGCGGACGAGATCGACGACCCCGCGGACCTGCTCGTCGAGGTCATCCGGGACGGCGAGACGACCGTGTCGCAGAGCACCTCGACGCTCATCTTCCCGTTCGCGGAGCTCGTGTCCTACATCTCGCAGTCCATAACGCTCCAGCCGGGTGACGTCATCGCGACGGGCACCCCGCAGAAGCTGCCGGATGCACTCCGCGACCACCGTGCCGTCGCCGACGGCGACTCGGTGCGCATCCGCGTCGAGGGGATCGGCGAGCTCACGACGGTGTTCGCGAGCTAGAGCGTCTCGGCGGCGAGGGAGATCACGCGAAGGTCCCGGCCGCGAGACTCACGCCGCCGATGACGGCGCTCAGGGCGGCCAGCGCGGCCAGGATCACGCCGAGCGCCGTCAAGCTGCGCTTCGTCGAGTCCTCCCGTCGAGCTGCGAACGCCGCGGCCACGATCATGAGGGCGAAGAGGGCAACGCTGCAGGCGAGGAGTGCTGACCCGACGAGCTGCAGGACCGTGTCTGGCTGGTGGATCACGCAGCGACCGTCGCCAGGCCCACGCAGGCAGACGCCGTGAGGTCAGCACGGCGCGGAGTGTGCGACGTGGCGTGGGGCGTGGTGGGGGACACCGGCACTCCTTTGTGGATCGTCGATCAAGCCTAGGCGCGGCCCTGTTCTCGAGAGTAAGGATCTCGAGGTGAAAGGCGAGGTGAAATCGGCGGGGATGCACACAGAACCGAGGTCTGCCGTGGAGCATGATGACTCCATGCGCGTCCCTCCAGCAGCCCTGCTCCTCGTCGTCAGCGTGCTCGCTCTGAGCGGATGCGCGCAGGGCGGGGTGGTGGAATACACCGGGTCGTACGTGCCCCTCCCTCCCACGAGCGGCACCTTCGACTACCAGCTCGGCGAGCCGTACGAGATCGACGGCGGCCTCGACATCGTCGCCCGGGACTCCACTGCCGCACCCGACTCCGGGGCGTACAGCATCTGCTACGTGAACGGCTTCCAGACGCAGCCGGGGGAGTCAGCCGCCTGGCTCGAGGAGCGAAGCGGGCTGCTGCTGCACGACGACGCCGGTCAGCCGGCCATCGACCCGGACTGGCCCGACGAGTACATCCTCGACCCGTCGACGGCCGAGCAGCGCGACGGCATCCTCGCCGTGATGGCCCCGATCATCACAGGCTGCGCCGAGTCGGGCTTCGACGCCGTCGAGATCGACAACCTCGACACGTTCACGCGCTTCGACGCCTCCACGAGCGGTGGGGGAGCTGGTATCGACGAGAGCGGGGCCCTCGAGCTCGCTGCGGCGTACGTCGACGCCGCCCACACCGCTGGCCTCGCGATCGGGCAGAAGAACGCGGCAGAGCTCGCCGACCGCGGCCGAGCAGAGCTGGGCTTCGACTTCGCCGTCGCGGAGGAGTGCGGCGCGTACGGGGAATGCGACGCGTACTCGAGCGCCTACGGCGATCTCGTCCTGCAGATCGAATACACCGATGCTCTCGCGGGATCACCCGAGGAGGTCTGCGCAGACGACAGCCGTGCTCCGCTCACGGTCATCCGTGACCGAGATCTCGTGGCCCCGGATGTGCCGGACTACTTCCGGATGCAGTGCTGAGTCCTCAGCTGTGCCCGGAGTCCACTCGCGGTTGAGGGAAACCCTCAGACCAGGGCGGACCCCGACGCGTTCTCGGAAGCGTCCTCAGGCGCGTCCTCAGAGGCGCCCTCAGGCGCTTTCTCGGGGCTGTCCTCCGAGGGCGCCTGTGCGGCAGTAGCCCCATCCTGAGCCTCGGCCTGCCCTGAGTCCTCTGCGCTTGCCCTGCGGAACATCCGGAGGTTCCGGAATCCGCTGTAGGCGGCCGCGGCTTTGAGGTCCTGCACGGTCGGGTCGCCTGTGCCGAGGAAATCCTCCGCGAGAGCGAGCCTGGTCTCGCGCAGCAGCCGCGCCGGCGTCGTGCCGGTCTCCCGGAACACCCTGTGGAGGTGCGACTGCGAGATGCCGAGCTGCTGGCCGAGATCGACGACTGAGAAATTCGCGTCGTGCGCCTGCTCCGCGATCAGCCGGTGCGCGCGCATCAGCAGGGTCTTCGAGGGGCCCGCCACGGTGCTCTCGCGAATCGAGGAGCGCAGCACGGCGATCACCAGGTTCTCGATCGCGGTCCGCCAGGGGTGGAATCCAGGGTTGTCCTCGTCGATCGTCCCGTCGAGGGATGCCATCGCCGCGCTGGTCAGGACCTTGCGCAGGTGCGCGTTCGGTGTGCGTGGCCCGGTGTAGCTGAGGTCGGTCCCGAGCACCGCCTTGATCTTCGACCTCCGGATCCCGAACAGCAGTCGAGTCGAGGCGTCTGTGGACTCGATGCGCATCGGCTCCGCCGACTCGTGGACATAGAACGGCGACGGCACGGAGCCCTCGGACTCGTTCTGACCGTTCAGCCTTGTCGTGCCACGCATCGCGAAGCTCAGGAAGACCAGTCCGTTGTCTTCCTGAGGGCGCGGTTTGATCTGGACCACCATGGGGGTCACCCAGATGCGGCCGATGACGATCGTGGGGCTCGTGGCAAGGTCGGCGAAGATCTTCACTTCGCCGTCTGCTGAAACGACCTGCAGGCCTCGTGACTGGAGCCAGTCGACGGCCCTCTCTCCACGAAGTGCGATATCGAGCTCCGAGATCACGCCTGTCATCCCCTTTCCGACTCACATCACGGCGGGCTTCGGTGGAACGGGGAGAACCCCTGCTGTGACCGCGGAAGGATCTGCGGATTGTACGAAGCTGTATCGAGTCTCACTCTTTGCCGCATCACCGGAAAATACGTCGCACTTTTCGGCGGGAGATGCCATGTTCTGGCGATTGTCGTGGCCTTCTGTCGAGGCTTCGCGACGGAGACGTGCTTCACTCCAGAGCATGTGCCTCGGACATGTTGGCGTTCGCAGACTCGGGCGGATTCGGGGATGCGCGGACATGGAGACGCGAAACGCCCCGCGCATCCAGTCGGATGCGCGGGGCGAAGGGTGGAGCGGTCTGACTATCTCCCGGTGGGCTGGTACTCGCTGACGGTGTCTGTCACGAGGTGCTCCTTGAGCGCCCCGATGCTGACGGTGTCGAGGAAGACGACCGACTGGTCGCCGACCATGCCAGTGCCGTTGGTCGGCAGGGTGAAGCTGCGGACGTCGCTCCCGCGGATGTCCCGCATCGAGAGGCCGAGGTTGAGCATGGTCTGCAGGTCGAAGGTGCTGTCCACCGCGACGTAGGGGGAGAACTGCGTGATGATCTCCTGCACCTTGCCCGGGTTCGTCAGGGTCTCCGCCGTGAGCATCTTGTCGAGCACCGCCTTGACCCAGGCCTGCTGGTTCCGCACACGCTGGTAGTCGCCGTCGGTGAAGGCGTAGCGCTCGCGCACGAAGGCGAGCGCCTCCTCTCCGGTCAGCGTGATGGGCCCCGCCTCGAAGGTCTTGCCCTTCATGTGCGAGGAGTTGAACGCGACGTCGTTGTTGATGGTGACGCCCCCGAGTGCATCCGTGATGCCGGCGAAGCCATCGAAGTCGACGACGCCGACGTGGTCGATGCGGAGTCCGAGCAGGCCCTCGACCGTCTGGACGACGAGCGGCACACCACCGAAGGACAGCGCGGCGTTGATCTTCGCCTCCCCGTGGCCGGGAATCGCGAGCCAGCTGTCGCGCATGATCGAGATGACCTGCACGTCGCTGCGATCGGCGGGGATGTGCACGAGCATCATCGTGTCGCTGCGGCTGCCGAGGTCGGTCATGATCGACGTGCTCCCGCTCACGCGCGAGTCGCTGCCCAGCAGGAGGATGTTCATCGGCGAGCCAGCCTCGGTGACGACCTGCTCCGGGCGTCCCTCGTAGTCTTCAGGGAGGGCGTTGTCGATCTTCTCGATGCCGTCGAAGGCCTGGTTCACATTCCACCAGATGATGCCGGCGCCGGCCACCGCCACGATGAGGACGCCGACCAGCGTCCACAGCAGGATCTTCGGCCCGCGACGCTTCTTCTTGCCGTCCTCGCGGGCCCCGCGACGCGTACCGCTCGAGCCGTTGTCGGCCTCGTGCTCGAAGAGATCTGTGAGGGCGTCGTCGTCGCTTCGTGGGCGCGACGAAGCCTGTCCTGGGGTCTGCTCCATGCAGGCGAGTATGACACGGCGCAAGTTTCGAGCACGAGTCGACCCGAGCAGAGTCCTTCTTCCATGAATTCGGATACGAATGCACAGCAAATGTGTTTCGGGCAGGAAAACACGCCAGAGATGCGCAAAAAATACCTGGGTGACCCTTTCGTTATGCGGGAACGTTGAGATAGTCTCAGCTGGCACCCAGGATCTCTACGATGAGCCCACAGGCCCATACAGAGCGCGGCCAGTGGCCGCGGAGACCCGAAGCGCATACCCGGTACCGACGCGGTTTGCGCACCAAGAAGTACTCATCTCTTATTGGAGCACACGTGACGCCACCCACCTCAGGGCCCGCTACCTCGCAGATCCCAGTCGTGACCGCGACTGACGATTCGCGAGACAGCGACATGGTGCCCTCGGTCGAACCGCACTTCGCGCAGACCTCCGCCGATCCGAGCACTCGCGTCCAGCGCAACATCAAGCGCCGCGCCAACTGGCGCCAGGGCTACGCGCAGCTCCTCGTCGTGACCGACCTCGCCGTTCTGGCGGTTGTCATGATGGGCGCACAGCTCGTCTGGCTCGGCGGCGGCAACGCGGCCGTCCCTTCCGGCGGCAGCGGCTTCATCAGCACCGAGGTGTCCTACTGGCTCGTCTCCGCCGTCATCGTCGTCGGCTGGGGCTGGATGCTCTCCCTCTTCGATACTCGCGACTACCGCATCCTCGGTTCGGGGTTCGAGGAGTACCGGGGCATCTTCAACGCCTCGCTCATGCTCGCGGGAATCGTCTCGATCTTCGCGTACCTCTCGGCCTTCGAGCTGGCCCGCGGCTACGTGCTCATCGCGTTCCCGGTCGGCACCGTCGCACTCCTCCTCTCACGCTGGATCGGTCGCAAGTGGCTCGTCCGCCAGCGCAAGGGCGGAAACCTGCAGGCACGTGTGCTGCTCGTCGGCTCGCGCTACTCGGTGCTCGACCTCAACCGCGACCTCTCGCGTCGTGAGGCCGCCGGCTACAACGTCGTCGGGGCGTGCCTCATCGACGGGAAGAGCGGCGAGCTCGACCCAAACTCTCCCGACTTCCTGCCGGGTACGGATGTCCCCATCGGCGGCAACCCGGAGGACCTGGCGGGGTCGCTCGACGCCATCGGCGCCGACACCGTCGTCATCGCGGGCAACGACGTCACGTCGACGCAGTGGCTGCGCGAGGTCGGCTGGGACCTCGACCCTGACCGCCACTTCCTCATCGTCGCGCCCGGCCTGCTCGACGTGGGCGGCCCGCGCATCGTCACGCGCCCGGTCGCCGGCCTGCCGCTGCTGCACGTCGACTCCCCGAAGTTCACCCGCATGGGGCTCCTCCTCAAGCGCGCGTTCGACATCCTCGTCTCCGGCCTCCTCATCCTCGTCCTCTCGCCACTCCTGGTCGGAACGGCGATCGCCGTGGCCGTCACCTCGCCCGGCGGTGTGTTCTTCAAGCAGGAACGCGTCGGCTACAGCGGTGGTCGGTTCACGATGTGGAAGTTCCGCAGCATGCGAGCTGACGCCGAAGAGGTGCTCAAGAAGCTCCAGAGCGAGCGCCGAGACGCGGGCAACGACATCCTCTTCAAGATGAAGGACGACCCTCGCATCACGAAGGTCGGCAAGTTCATCCGCCGCTATTCGATCGACGAGCTCCCGCAGCTGTTCAACGTCTTCGGTGGCTCCATGTCGCTCGTCGGTCCCCGGCCGCCGCTGGACCGTGAGGTCAGGCAGTACGAGGACCACGTGCACCGTCGCTTCATGGTGAAGCCGGGCATCACGGGCCTCTGGCAGGTGAGCGGTCGCTCCAACCTGACGTGGGAGGAGACGGTGCGCCTCGACCTCTACTACGTCGAGAACTGGTCCATGGCCGGCGACTTCGTCATCCTCTTCCGCACTGCTCGCGCAGTCGTCGCCAGCGAGGGCGCCTACTAGCACGAAGCACGAACATGAAGCAGCGGCGACCCACCCGGTGGGTCGCCGTTGCTTGTTTGCGTGCGCCGGTCTGTTGCGTGCGGCGGATCTCGGCCGAACAGTAGGCTGGCGGGATGGAACAGGCGATTGGCGATCAGCGCCGTGAGAGCGAGCAGCTCTTCGAAGCCGTGATCGCCCCCGTGTCTGCGCTTGCGTTCGTCCGCGACGATGAGAGCGGAGACCTGACCGTGCTGTCGTTCGTCGACACGAGCTGCCGGCCGGTCCTGCTGAGCGGGACCGCGGCGGTCATCTGGGGCGAGCTCGACGGCGTCCGCCCGCTGAAGCTCATCGTTCGCGAGCTCGCTGCCGACTACGGCCTCGAGGAGCAGGTCATCGGTGAGCAGGTGCTCGACTTCGTCGCGCAGCTGCTGGACGCCCGACTGCTGCAGATCCTGGACTCTGCCACCTCCGCGTAGCAGCTGCGACGCACGGTGTCTGCGCGGGGGTGGACGGCGCCCCTAGCGCTCGTCGAACGCCTTCAGGTCGCGCTTGGCCTGCACGAGACCGTGCAGCCCTCGACTCGCACGCTTCCACCAGGCCCTCACGATGCTGATCGTGCCGTTGCGCAGTTCGGGGTCGATGGCCTCGAGATCCGCGCGTGAGGGGAAGAACGCGCGGGCCGCGATGCCCGGCTTCTCGAGGAGTGGAGCCCGCTGCAGCTTGAGCATCCAGCCCGTCATCGCATGCTCCGCCTTCGCGTTGAGGCGCCACAGGCGCAGCGCCTCGCTTGCGTTCGAGTTCGGGACGAACGGGACATCGTGTCCGAGGTCGGTGAGGAAGCGGCGCGCGGTCTGCGTTGAATCCGTTCCCACCGCGTCCTGCAGGATCTGCTCCGTGAGGGACGCGGTCGAGCGCGCGTCCGAGACGAACTCGGTTTCGGCGTCGTCCATCTTCTTCAAGGTGCTGACGAGCTCGCAGTACTCGGTCATCTGACGCGAATCCGCTGCGACCTGGCCCTCCTCGCGGAGGGAGTGCAGGGCGAGGACGAGGGCGCTGCTCGCTCGATCGGGGGTGTCGATGGGGTGGCCGGCCACGGTGACCTGGATGCGATGCAGCCACAGGCGTTCGAAGGCCTCCTGCGGGCTGCCCAGGAAGCCAGGCCAGTAGTGATGCACGTCGATGTCGTTGGGCCAGGACTCGTGGATGAGGGTGCGGGAGTGCTGCTCGAGCAGCTTCGGGAAGTCGGGCCATGGGCGAGGGTTCCACCCGTACGCCTTGAGTGCTTCGATGAGGTCCTTCGAGCGGTCGGGCTCGACGATGATGTCGACATCTGTCGAGTACCGGCGAGTGCGCAGTCCGAGATCGGCTGCGATCGGCCCCTTGATGACGAGCATGCGGATGCCCCGCTCGCGGGCGACATGCTGCGCGAGCGCCGTAGACAGCGCGACTCCATCGCCCACTGAGAAGGCGATGGTCGCGGCGTCCGGAGACGCGGCTGCTGCGGTCACTGAGGTCCTTAGATCTGCGTCGCGAGCCGAGAGTACTCGCAAGAGCGAGCATATCGAGGTCTGCGAGTGTGTGGGCGTGCACTTCCGAGGCGTCGGACGGTGCATCCGAGCATCCTCGAAGCCGGCCTCGGACCCTCCCCTGAGGGTGAGAGCTCGAAGCCTGGGGAGGGGGAGCGCTCCCCAGGTCCGTCTGAGGCCCTGTGTGCTTGGTACAGTTGCCAGCATGACGAGAAAACTGCGCCTGAATCCCCTTGGCGTAGACGTAGAACTTCGCCTCGATGAGAGCATCTCGGCGGACTTCGAGGCGGACCTGCGGGAGTCCTGGGCCGACGTGACGGGCGACCCCGGGGAGGGTGAGCCTGACGAATCACATCGTCTTGGGCTCTCTCCCTTCAGCGAACCGGATGCGACCGACATCGTGGGTGCTTCCGCAGCCGCTCTGGCGTCGCAGATCTCGACCATGGTGACCCTCGACGCGATCGAGCACAACGGCGGTCGTCTCGTGATGATCCATGCGGCGGGCATCGCACTCGACGACGGTCGAGTCATCGCGTTCGTCGGTCCATCGGGTCGCGGCAAGACGACGCTCGCGAAGACGGTCGGTCGGGAGTTCGGCTACGTCACCGACGAGACTCTCGCCGTCGACTTCGACGGCAATGTCCTGCCCTACCGCAAGCCGCTCTCGGTCATCGTCGACTCGGCTCGGCCCAAAGAGCAGCTCTCTCCCGCGAAGCTCGGGCTCCGGCCCCTCCCGCAGGCGCCGCTGAAACTCGCCGCGATCGTGCTCCTGCACCGCGTCGAAGAGCACGAGCTCGCCGACGGCCCGCAGCTCTCGCCCGTCGCAACCGGCAGTGCGATCGCCTCGATGGTCCCTGAGCTCAGCTACCTGCCCGCTTTGCCTGATCCGCTGGTGCAGCTTGCGGAGCTCATCGACGCCACCGACGGCGTGCGGCGGGTCACGTACTCCGAGGCGTCGCAGGTCGCCGCGCTTGTCCCCGAGATCCTTGCCGCTCACGGCGACGTCCAACCGTGGACATCGGGGCACAGCGTCGCAGACGCGACAACTCCCTCGGCGACCGTCCGGGAGGACTCCTACCGACGTGCTGCCGGTGTCCACTGGCTGCTGTTCGCGAACGAGGCGGTCACGCTCGAGTCGCGCATGGTCAGGCAGCTGGCCGGAATCGCGCCTGGCCTCTGGGAGCTCCTGGACGAGTGGACGACCCTCACGCACCTCACGGCAGCCCTCATCGAGCAATACGGTGAGGTCCCTGACGCCCGTCACCTGGTGCAGGTGGCCCTCGAGGGTCTGGTCGAGGCGAACCTCGTCGAACGCGTTCAGGCCGCAGTCGTCGGCAACACGGCGGGTCTGTGAGCGACGGCGACCTCGCGAGCGCCCCTGCCCGAAGGGCACCGCGTTCACGGTTGCGGCGCGTGACGTCGCATCCGCTCTTTCATCTCGTCGCCGCCTTCGCGGTCCTCGCGCTCGTGCAGGCGTTCTTCGTGAAGGTGTACGCCATCCCGTCGGCCTCGATGGACGACACGCTCGCCGTCGGCGACCGCATCCTGGTCAATCGCCTCGCCTACCTCGGCGATGCCGAACCGGTCACGGGCGACATCGTCGTGTTCGCGGCTTCCGACACGTGGGACGAGGCGCCGCCCGAAGCTCCCAGCGATCCGCTGCGATTCGCGGCTCGTGTGGTGGGCGAGGTCTTCGGCATCGGCCAGGGCTTCTCGCACATCCTCGTGAAGCGCGTCATCGCGACGGGGGGACAGACCATGGCGGTCGACCCGGCAACGGGTGGCATCGTCGTGGACGGGACCGCGCTCGACGAGAGCTCGTACGTCGACCTCGACTTCGAGTTCGTGCCAGGCACGCTCGACTGCTCCACATCGCCGGCGTCTCTGCGCTGCTTCGACGAGTTCACGGTGCCAGAGGGGCAGATCGTGGTCCTCGGCGACAACCGCACCAACTCGTCCGACTCGCTCGCCGCGTGCCGGGGCGGGGGAGTGGATGCCTCCTGCCTGCGCACCGTCCGTGACGACGACGTTGTCGGCGAGGTCTTCTCGATCGTCTGGCCGATTCCGCGCTTCGGTGGCGTATAGACGTTTTCCTCGCTTCGGCTCGGGTTTTGTACGCGATATTCTCGCTTTGCAAACACGCATTCGCTCCTTCCCGCTAGTGTGTTCGAGGGACTTGCCTGTGAGTTCGTGAACGACGAAGCGGAGAATACTTATGCCACGCGCCCTGATTACGGGAATCACCGGCCAGGACGGCCTTTACCTTGCGGAGCTGCTGCTGGGAAAGGGATACGAGGTGTTCGGTCTCATTCGTGGGCAGAACAACCCGAAGCTCGAGCTGGTGCAGCGCACGGTGCCCGACGTGAAGATCCTCACGGGTGACCTGACCGACGCATCGTCGTTGACGCGCGTGCTGAATGCGTCGCAGCCGGATGAGGTCTACAACCTCGGCGCGATCTCCTTTGTCGCCTACTCGTGGGAGAACGCATCGGTGACAACGGATGTGACGGGCAAAGGTGTGCTGAACATCCTCGAGGCGACTCGCCTGTGGGCGGGCTCGGACCTCGACAAGGTGCGCTTCTACCAGGCGTCCTCGTCGGAGATGTTCGGCAAGGTGCAGCAGGTTCCGCAGAGCGAGGAGACGCTGCTCTGGCCGCGTTCCCCGTATGGCGTCGCGAAGACGTACGGACATTACATGACCATCAATTACCGCGAGTCGTACGACATGCACGCGTCGAGCGGCATTCTCTTCAATCACGAATCGCCGCGGCGTGGTCCGGAATTCGTGACGCGGAAGGTGACGCAGGCGGTCGCGCGCATCAAGCTCGGTCTGCAGGACGAGATCGTGATGGGCAATCTCGACGCAAAACGCGACTGGGGCTTTGCCGGCGACTACGTCGACGCGATGTGGCGGATGCTGCAGCAGGACGAGGGCGACGACTACGTGGTCGCCACTGGCGAGACGCATTCCATCAAGGAACTCCTCGACGTTGCATTCCAGGCTGCGGAGATCGAGAACTGGGAAGCGTACGTGCGGCAGGCACCTGAGTTCATGCGCCCCGCGGAGGTCGACCTGCTGATCGGCGACCCGACGAAGGCCCGGGAGAAGCTCGACTGGACACCGACGGTATCCTTTGAGGGTCTTGTGCAGATGATGGTCGAGAACGACCTCAAGGAGCAGGCCCAGCTGAACCGGTGACGCTCGCGACCTGCAGTCGGGACACAGGTGAAGCGGGGCGTCGGAAGGGCGAGTCATGTCGAGAATCATGCTGACCGGGGCCACAGGTCAGGACGGCAGCTACCTGCTCGATGTGCTCCTCGACCGGGGTGACGACGTCCACGCGATCGTGCGCAGCCCCGATGAGGCCACCACCCTCGCTGCCCGTCCTGGTGTGACGGCGCACGTGGCTGACCTGTCGAACACGGCGATGCTTCCGGATCTGGTGGACGAGGTCGAGCCGGAGCAGCTCTACAGCATCGGCGGGTTCTCCTCGGTCTCGCAGTCCTGGAAGCAACCCGCCCTGGCGGGGCTCGTGTCGGGGGTGGCGGTCGCTGGCCTGCTCGAGGGAGTCTCCCGAGTTCGCGCCCGAACCGCACGCGAGGTTCGGTTCCTGCAGGCGTCCTCCTGCGAGATCTTCGGCGACACGGCTCCCGCCCCGCAGTCTGAGGGGACGCCTATGGCGCCGACCAATCCCTATGGAGCGGCGAAGGCGTACGCGCAGCACGCGGTCGGGTTCGCCCGCGCTGAGGGCGCGTTCGCGGCTTCGGTCATTCTCTACAACCACGAGTCACCGCGGCGTCCGCTGTCGTTCGTGACGCGGAAGATCACGAACAGCGCGGTTCGGATCGCGGCCGGACTCGACTCGGAGCTGCGCCTGGGGAATCTGGACGCGAAGCGCGACTGGGGCTGGGCGCCGGATTACGTCGACGCGATGGTTCGGGTCATGAACGCGAACGAGCCGGGCGACTACGTCGTCGCGACCGGCGTCTCGCACACGGTCCGCGACTTCGTGGCAGCTGCCTTCACGACCGCCGGCATCGATGATTGGGAGCAGTACGTCGTCATCGACGAGCGCTTCTACCGACCCGTGGATGCTGCTGAGACACGCGGGGACGCGAGTCGCCTCGCACGTGATCTGGGTTGGAAGCCGACGGTGGCGTTCGAGGAGATCGTTGCCGCCATGGTCGAGGAAGACAGCGTGCAGCTCTCCGCGGGTGCCGAGGAGTCTCACCGGTCGGCGTGACTATGGAGCGGCTCCGGCGTGCCGGTTGTCCTTGCGCAAGAGACGGCGGAGGTTCATGGCTGGGGACTCGATGAGCTTCCACGACGCCCACGCGAGCGGGATGGTCAGGAGTAGCGCCGCGATCGCGGATCGGCAGACGGGCGTCGAGCGAGAGAAATCGCACCCGCTGATGCTCCTGGACCGGTCGCAGACCACGGCAACTTGCGGGCGCGCGGGACGCCGGACTCTGAGCGCACTGTGACGTATCCTCAGCACCATCGCGAGGTTCTCAGCACCGCTTGCCCGACAGAGGTCTCGTCGCAGAGCGGTAGTCGGTTCACGCGGTTCACGAAGGTCGACTCATACGAGGTGCGATCTTGAGTCGCGCCACGCGTTCCTTGAGTTCTCTCGCGTCGAGCGCCTTTTGGTCCTCGACCCAGTCGCCGTGTCGGCGCAGATACACGCTCAGCCCGACGCCTATGACCAAGAATCCAGGGATGGAGAAGAAGGTCTCGCCGAGGCGGAAGGAACACAGCAGCAGGGTCACCATCGATGCCTCGACGATTCGCGACTCTGGCGTCGGTCTTCCCTTCGCCAGGAACTGGAAGCCAGCGAGAGCACACAGCAGGAGCACCGCGATCGACAGGGGGGCGCCACCGTCCACCCACAGGCCCCAGTAGGCGTTGTGGAAGAACCAGGTCTCACCGGCCACCTCCACGGTGCCCTCGCCCAGCCCAGCACCGAACCACGGCGTGGCGGTGACCTTCTCCCATGAGGCGGCGTCGATGCGCTCCCGCAGCTCATCGGAACCGCTTCTCGCAGCGTAGGCACCAGCCTGGGCGAGGTTGGTCTCCGCGAACTCGAAGGCCAGGTAGAGCCCGAGCGCGAGGATCGCGCGGAAGAAGGTGCCGAGATACCGGGCGAGCAGGAGCCAGATGAGGCCCGCAGCGAGTGCCGCCATCGAGGTCCGAGAGTCCGTGAGGACGACGCAGGCGGTACCGCCCAAGACGATGAACGCGCGAGGCCAGAACTTTGGTGTGAGGAGCAGGAAGAGGATCGTCATGATCGCGTAGGTCAGCCCTGCCACGTTCTTGTCGCCCAGGAACCCTGTGAGCAGACCGCCGTAGTTGTCTGGAGCCAGGCCGACGTAGAAAAGCGGCACGTTGATGGCCAGCGCGAGAAGGATGCCGCGAAATCCGGATTTGATGCTGATGCGTCCGGTGGCCATGAAGCCTGCGAGCGCCATCAGCAGTCCGATGCGACCCATCCGAGTGACGTCCTCAGCTCCCGGACCGGTGAGGACCGCAACGACGCCGAGATACGCGAGAGTGCCTACGCAGATGACCGGGTACCAGTAGCCGCCAGCGAGTGTTCGCGTGGGTCTCCGGAACGAGCCGAGGAGGATGAGAGCGGCGGCCGCCACGAGGTTGATTCCGATCCCTGTGCCGGGCACGGGGATAATCACGATGAACAACGCCATGAGGACGGCGTCGGTGATGCGGGTGTCGCCCGCCTCCAGGATCGAGGCACGCAGTTGCCCGATCCTGGTCGTCGAGGCCTTGGCGTCTGTGGAACTGTCAGTCACGAGTCCGATGCTACGGTGTGTTTTTGGTGCTGACCAACAGTGCTTCGGCAGAAACTACCGGGGGGTGAGTTCTGCCGCCTCGAAGGTCCCCGGCGTTTCGAGCCGCTCTCCACGTAGCATTGCGTGCAAGAGTCCACGAGATTGTCTGGGATCAGGCTGAAGAGTCGGGTGACTGTGTATGGGTGAGAGCGACAGAACTCTGGACGGGAAGAGCGCGAGGAAGCGGCCGCGCGTCGCAATAGCGCACGACTACATCACGCAGCGAGGCGGGGCGGAGCGTCTCCTCCTGTCGATGCACCGAGCCTTCCCGGAGGCGCGCATCTACACGACGCTGTACGAGCCCGACGCAACATTCCCGGAGTTCAAGGACCTCGACATCGTCGTGTCGCCCATCAACAAGGTGCCCCTCTTCCGTCGTGATCACCGCAAGGCGCTTCCCTTCCTCGCTCTCGCCAGTTCCGGCGTGCGCGTTGACGCCGACGTCGTACTCGCATCGACCACTGGCTGGGCGCACGGGTTCACGACGAATGGGCGCATGATCGCCTACTGCAACACGCCGGCTCGCTTCCTCTATCTCCCGGAGCAGTATCTCGGGGACTCCCGTCCCCTGTCTCCGCGTGCACTGGGGCTCCGATTCCTGTCGCCGCTCATCCGTGCCTGGGACCAGCGGGCCGCGAAGCGCGTGGACACCTACGTCTCGAATTCCTCGGCCATCAGGGACCGAGTGCGCGAGGTGTACGGACGGGATTCCGAGGTGGTCTATCCGGCCCAGAGCGTGAACACCGACGGTCCCAGAATTCCAGCTCCTGGCCTCGAGGACTTCGTGGGGGAGGGCGGGCACCTCCTGCTCGTCTCCCGTCTCATGCCGTACAAGAACGTGGACAAGGCCATCGCCGCGGTGGCTTCACTCGCCAATGAACGTCTCGTCGTCGTTGGCGACGGGCCGCAGCGGGCCGAGCTCGTCGCCGCTCTGCCTGCGAACGTTCGGCTGGTTTCGGGCATCAGCGACGACGAGCTGCGGTGGCTCTACGCGCGCAGCCGCGCATTGATCGCCCCGTCTTTCGAAGATTTCGGCCTCACTGTTGTGGAAGCCGCTGCGTGGGGCAAGCCAAGCATCGCGCTTCGCGCCGGCGGCTACCTCGATACGGTCGCGGAGGGTGTAACGGGCCGTTTCTTCGATACTCCGGACGCCGCGAGCATCGCGGCTGCGGTCGCCGCCTCGCGGTACGACGTGTGGGATGTGGGCCGGATCAAGGAGCACGCTCGCGAATTCTCGGAGGAGTCGTTCGCTCGTAAGCTTCAGAAACTCGTAGATGACGCGCTTATACGCGGGGAAGGTCGATGATGTCGGCTCAACTGGTTGCCAATCGCGATGAACTTGCTACTGTGGAGACTCCTCGCGCCCGCGGGCACAATGCCCCGAGCGCGAATTGCTGTGTCAGAGAGAGGGTTACGGCGTGACCGTACTTGACGTCCTTCGGCTTACGGGTCGCAACTGGCGGACGCTCGCCATTGGCCTTTTCATCGGCTTGCTCGGAGCTTTCGGGTACACGCAGATTCAACCCCACGTCTTCGAGGCGAGATCTTCTGGCTATGTAATCGCCGCTTCTGGCCTCGAGAACGGGTTCCTCAATGGCTCAGAGGCTTCTATCGCCAAAGCGAACAGCTACTTGCCGCTCATCAATAGCGGACCTGTGCGCGAGAAGATCGCGGCTAACCCGGCGTTGGGGCTCGCTAACGGCGACACACTGCAGGGGCGGCTCTCAGCGACTGTTGCGCCCAACAGCGAACTGATCCAGGTGAGCGCAACTGCGTCTTCGCCGGAGAGCGCTGTTGCGCTGGCGAACGGCGCTCTTCAGGCCATGGCGGACGTCATCACGGACGTCGAGACGCAGGTCGGCGGCGGCGTCTCGAACGTCACGGTGATCCCCCTCGAAGACGCGGTCCCGCCGACGACGCCGGTGACTCCCAACCTGCAGACCAACCTCCTCCTCGGCGCTGGCATCGGCATCGTCTTGGCCTACGTGTTCGTATTCCTGCGGAAGGCCCTTGATGTCAAGGTGCGTACCTCGAAGGATCTCGCAACGGCGACCCGTTCTGGTTCTCTCGGACGCATCCCCAAGTCGCCGCAGCTCATGGGCAAGAACCGCGGGGCCAACGATGCCGACGCGATCGCCGCAGAGTCCTTCCGGCGTCTGCGCACGAACCTGCGTTTCGCGAGCGTCGATGAAGAGATTCGCTCCATGGTCATCACCAGCTCGAATGCGGGTGAAGGAAAGTCGACGATTGCGACCTCGCTTGCGCAGGTGCTGGCTCAGTCGAACACCCCCACCATCCTCATCGACGCGGACCTCCGACGTCCGACCGTCGCGACGGTGCTCGGCATCGACGGCAAGATCGGACTGAGCGAAGTGCTGAGCGGGCAGGTGTCGCTCGAAGACGCTCTGGTCGCCTCCAAGATCCCGGGCCTCTACGTGCTGCCGTCCGGTCGCATCCCTCCGAACCCGTCCGAGATGCTCGGCTCGGCTGCGATGAAGTCCATCATCAGCCTCCTCTCCACCGACTACATCGTTGTCATCGACGCTCCGCCACTCCTGCCCGTCACGGACGCTGCTGTGCTCTCGACGCGCGTCGACGGGGTTGTGCTCGTCGCGACCGCCGGCCGCACACGTCGCGAAGATGCCTCGGCCGCCCGGGACATGATCGACCAGGTCAACGGCCGCTTGCTTGGCACCGTCCTCAACATGGTGCCGCCACGCGATACCGCGGATGGCTACGAGTACCGGCGGAACCGCAGCTACTACGTCACGGCTGACAGGAAGGGCATGCCCGTCATGAAGTCGATCAAGCGTGGTCACGAGCAGCCCGAAGCGTTCGCTGTTCAAACAGACGCATCGGCTGCACAGACGCCGCAGCCGACTTTCGCTGCGGTTGCCCCCGCTGCGGCTCCTGCACGCGAGTCGCTCGCGCCGACTCGGCCGTCTGCCTCCTCGGCTCCCCGCGCCACTCCCGCCGCATCGCAACCCACACCGCCTCCGCAAACGCCCGGTTCGGAGCTTCCGAGCCGACGCTCCCGTCGAGGCGCTTAGTGCCGAGGCTGCTCTTCGTCTGCCATGCAAACATTGCTCGATCCGCAGCAGCCGAGTTCCTCGCTCGCGAGCGTCTCGGTGCAGGCAACGATTGGCAGGTCTCCAGCGCTGGGGTGCGCGCGCTCGTCGGGGAGGACATCGACGCGACCATCGCGCAAGCTGTTCACGGCCGAGGGGTCCAGACTCCGGGCCATGTCGCGAGACAGGTCGACGCTTCTATGCTCCAGAACGCCGATCTTGTGCTGGCCTTCGAAGGCAGCCACCGGTCTTGGATGCTGAGCGAGTGGCCGAGATCAGTCAGGAACACGTTCACCATCCGCAGCGCGGCCGCTCTGCTCGAGCACGCTCCGCGCCGAGTGGCGCCGTTGTCCTACCTGGCGAGCAAGAAGACCCCACCCGGGGGCGACCTCGACTTCGCCGACCCGTACGGTCGCGGGCCGGTCGTTGCACAACAAGCCGTTGCGGAGATCGACGCCCTGCTGGACATCATCCTTCCTGGTATCGACGCCGTAGCTCGTCCACCCCGTCTGAGGACGGATTGACTCGAAGGGCGACCCGTGAACATCGCACGCTTCCTCACTGAGGCTCCGCCGTCGGTCCGCTGGCGTTTCGGGGCCATCGCGTCTCGTCTCGTCTTCAGCAAGGCCTTTGCCAGCTTCGGCGCGGGGAGCGTCATCGTGAAGCCTCTGCGCCTCCGCGGCGTTGAGCGGATACGCATTGGCGCCGGCTGTGCAATATACGAGGGTGCCTGGCTCGAGGCCGAGACGGCTGGGGATCTGCTGATCGGGGACGACGTCTACGTCGGCCACGATGTGCACATCCACGCAGTCTCCTCAGTCCGAATAGGCAACGGGTCCATGCTGGCGGACGGTGTGATGGTCAACGCCGGGGGGCATGACCTGAACGCCGGAATGGCCAACACCAGTGGGGGGGACATCAACATCGGGGAGAAGTGCTTCCTGGGGCATCGCGCCGTGGTTCTTGGTGGTGTCACGATCGGCGACGGAGCAGTGATCGGTGCCGGAGCGGTGGTCACCAAAGACGTGCCTGCCGGCGCGACCGCAGCAGGAGTACCGGCCCGGATCCTGCCAGCTGCGACGACCGTGATTCCGTGATGCGACGTCGACTCCTCCTCGTCAGCCCGGTTTTCCATGGCTATTGGCGGGCAATCAGCGCAGCATTCGAATCACTCGGGTACGACGTGAGCTCGCACTGCTATGACACGCACACGAGCGTGACGGACCGAATTCAGAACAAGCTCCTCCATGAGCTCCCGGATTCCGTTCGCTGGCGGTCCGCCGAGGACAGAGCGACCGCACGGGCCGTCTCGCGACTGCGGAGCGAGGCTTGGGATGCAGTGGTCATCATCAAAGGCGATCAGCTTGGAGAAGCTTGGTGGGAAGCAGTCCAAGCAAGCCGACTGCCCACGGCGACCTGGCTGTACGACGAGATTCAACGCACGAGATACTCCGTCCGGACGTTGCAGAGCCTCGGCCCGATTGCCAGCTACAGCCGGAGTGACTCCGCCCGACTGCAAGCGCTGGGCGCACACGCGGCTCATGTGCCACTCGGATTCGATTCGCTGCTGCAGTTCTCCCCGGTACCTTCGTCTGCTGTGACGTTGGTCGGCGCCCGATATCCCAATCGCGAAGACCTCGTGGTGAACGTCAAGTCGTCTGGCGTCCCTGTCCGCGCGTACGGCCGGGAATGGTCACGCCGCCTTTGGGACGTCGCCCGCACGCGAAGGTTCCGAGGCGCTGGTGTCCCGGTCGGGGGCGACCTGGATCGCGCCGCGGCCTACGGGGTCATGGCCGGAAGTCTGGCGACGTTGAACATCCACTCGAACCAGGACGGCTTCACGATGCGGACGTTCGAGGCGGCCGGGGTAGGAGCCCTGGAGCTGATCGATCGCGCCGACGTGTCCGAGTTCTACGACATCGGAACCGAGATCCTCGTCTTCGACAGTGCCGAGGACGTCGTCGAGTCCGCCCGCAGAGCGCAGCGTGACACAGCCTGGGCGTCGGCCATCCGAGCCGCTGGTCGCAAACGCACGCTCGCGGAGCACACCCTCATTCAGCGTGCACGAAGCCTGGAGGCGATGTGGGACTGAAATTCAGCAACGACCTCGATGCCTGGCACCGATGGCAGGAGTCACGCTCGCTCAAGCAGCAGTTCGTGAAGCACCTCCGACGTGCTCATCAGGCACCCGAGTTCTTCCTTCTCGCGAACGGGCCAGAGCCACGACTCCTGGTCCCCATCGAGGCCCCGAAGCCGAGCACCATCGCGGCATACACGGCGCCACTTCGCTTTCTCGGCGAAGAGCAGATCGCCGTGCTGGCCCCCAGCGACGTCAGCCACCTCCTCGAGGGGCACTGGACTTCGACTCGGGTATCGGGTCGCGACCTTCCCGAGATCCTGCACGGAATCCGCGCGGTCTTCTCGGCCGGAAGCTACCTGCCAGCGGGGGAGCTGGCCTATGAGTGGAGCCAGCAGCTCGGCGCGCGGTTCGTCGTGGCCCAGCACGGATTGACGACACCCTTCGCGCCGCCGCTGGCCCGCGGCAGCCACCTGCTCGCTTTCTCGGACTCGGACGCAGACTTCTGGAAATCGGGACGTCGCGACGTCAGCCACGAGGTCGTCGGAGCGCAGATCCTCTGGAACGCCGCCCAGCGGAAACGCGCCGCCACCGATACCCGCGACGCGAAGCCCGTCTTCCTCGGTCAGCTCCACGGCGCTGAACTTCCGCGCCGCATCTCCGCCAAGACGGCTCAGCGATTCTGCCGAGCCACGGGAGCCGAGTACCGACCGCATCCTTCGGAGACCGACCGCCTCTCCCGAATCCAGCACAGCGTCTGGCAACGTCGCGGGATCGAATTCGAGAACTCAGGCAGAACGCTCGGAGAACTGCATCGCCCGGTGGTCTCCGTCTTCTCGACCGGGGTGCTGGAAGCGGCCGCCGCCGGCGAACAAGCCTGGGTGACGTGCGTCGACGCGCCCGATTGGGTGCTGGACTTCTGGGAGCGCTATGGTCTTTCTCAGTGGGGCGAGGATCCAACTCCCGCCCCGCCTGTTCCCCAGACAGAGCCAGCACAGTCGATAGCCGCGAGTCTCGCGCGAATTCTGGAGGGAGCAGCATGAGGATCCTCTGCGTCATCCCAGTTCGGGGAGGCTCCAAAGGCATCCCGGGCAAGAACGCGCGACCCGTCGCAGGGAAGCCACTCCTCGCCTGGACGGTCGAGCAGGCACTGGCCGCCCGGCCCCGGATGGACGTGCTCGTCTCGACCGACGACGATGAGCTCGCCGCGATCGCCCGCCAGGCCGGAGCGGACGTGCCTTGGCTGCGTCCCGCGCACCTCGCTGAGGACACGACGGCAACAGAGCCCGTGATCGAGCACGCAATCGCCGAGGTCACGGCTGCCGGCAGGCGACCCGAGGCCGTCATGCTGCTGCAGGCGACCTCACCGCTGCGGCTGCCTGGCACCCTCGACCGCGCCATCGCTCAGTTCGAGGAGAGTGGCGTCGACTCCATGGTCGGCGTCGTCCCACAGGCTCCGTTCCTCTGGCAGCACGGACCTGGGGACGAAGACCAGCCTCGCGCGCACTTCAGCGTCGGCGCGCGGCCGCGTCGCCAGGAGCTCAGCAGGACGCAGATGTTCTACCGCGAGACAGGCTCCCTCTACATCACCAGAACCGAGACCTACGAGACGCTCCACAACCGCCTCGGCGGCAAGATCGGACTCTTCGAGATGGACGAAAGAGAGGGCGTCGACATCGACACGATGCTCGACCTCTCCATCGCCGACCATCAGCTCACGAACCTCCACACTGACGCGCCCGCCGCTGGGGCATCAGAATCAGCAACAACGACAGACAAGGACCCCGCTCAGTGATCATCGAGCGCAACCTCACGCCATACATCGTCTTCGCCGAAGACCCCATCGTCGTCGGCCTCCAGAAGATCAGCGCAAACCAGCAGCGCATCGTATTCTGCGTCGACGAGCACGGGCGCCTTCAGGGCTCGCTCTCCGACGGCGACTTCCGCCGCTGGATCGTCGCGAACCCCACCGCATCCCTCGACGTCAGCTGCGTCGAGGTCTCCAACCGTCAGGTGCGTACCGCGGCGGCAGAGTCCACACCGGTCGACCTCGCTCCTCTGCTCGGCCACGGTGGGGTGACGCACCTGCCGTTGGTCGATGAGACCAACCACCTCGTCGCTGTTGCCATCGACCGCACCGACGTGCTCCGCATCGGCAACCACGAGATCGGCGAGGGCAAGCCGGCGTTCCTCATCGCCGAGATCGGCATCAACCACAACGGCTCCGTCGACCTCGCCAAGGAGCTCGTCGACCTCGCAGCTGACGCCGGTGCCGACGCCGTCAAGTTCCAGCTGCGTGACCTCGACTCGCTCTACCGCCAGTCCGGCGGGTCCAGCGCTGGCGAGGACCTCGGTGCGCAGTACACGCTCAACCTGCTCTCTCGCTTCTCGCTCCCCGCGGAGGAGCTCTTCAAGGTCTTCGACCACGCACGCGACCGCGGCGTCGACCTCATGTGCACGCCGTGGGATGCGAACAGCGTGCAGGCGCTCGTCGACTACGGCATCGACGGCCTCAAGATCGCATCGGCCGACCTCACCAACCACGAGCTGCTGCGCGACGCCGGGTCGCGTGGCCTGCCGATGATCCTCTCCACGGGCATGTCCCGCGAGGCGGAGATCCTCGAGACAGTCGGGCTCATGCGCTCGCTCGGCTCGAGCTTCGCGCTCCTGCACTGCCAGTCGACGTATCCGGCGCCGTACAAAGACGTCAACCTCGCCTACCTCGACCGCCTGAAGGAGATCGGCGAGAGCATCGTCGGCTACTCAGGCCACGAGCGCGGCTGGCACGTGCCGATCGCTGCGGTCGCCCGTGGCGCCCGCATCATCGAGAAGCACTTCACGATCGACCGCGGCATGGAGGGCGTCGACCACAAGGTCTCGCTGCTCCCCGACGAGTTCCGTCAGATGGTGGAGCAGATCCGTGAGGTGGAGAGCGCCGTCGGCAGCAACGGGCCTCGCGAGGTCTCGACAGGTGAGGCTATGAACCGCACCAACCTGGCCAAGTCGCTCGTGGCGAAGCGCGCCATCGAGCTCGGTGAAGTGCTGAAGCTCGAGGACATCGACGTCAAGAGCCCGGGGCGAGGCCTGCAGCCGAACCGCCTCGACGACCTCGTTGGCCGCACCACGAACCGCGCGATGGATGCTGGCGACTTCTTCTTCGACGGTGACCTGACCGACACCGCCCCCGTGGGCCGCGACTTCCAGTTCGACCGCCCGTGGGGCCTGCCGATCCGCTATCACGACTACCTCACCTTCATCAAGGACGCGACGCCGGACTTCCTGGAGTTCCACTTCTCGTACAAGGACCTCGAGATCGACCCCGACTCCGTCTTCACGGAGCCGCTGGACATGGACTTCACCACACACCTCCCAGACCTGTACTCCGGCGACTTCATCGTCGACCTGGCGTCCTTCGATGACGAGCACTGGGAGCGGTCGATCCGCGAGGTTCAGCGCACCATCGACACCACTCGGTCGTTGAAGAAGTGGTTCCTGAAGTCGACGGAGCCGATCATCGTCGTCACGATGGGTGGCATCACGACCGACAAGCACGTCGAGCCGCACCAGCGCCGCGCCATGTATGACCGTATCGAGGCGGCACTGGCGCGTCTCGACACGGAAGGCGTGCAGATCGGTGCGCAGACGCTTCCGCCGTTCCCGTGGTTCATGGGCGGTCAGCAGTTCTGCAACCTGTTCGTCGATCCTCGTGACACGGCTGAGTTCTGCGAGAGGACGGGCACGAAGCTCACGTTCGACGTCTCGCACTCGAAGCTGGCCGCGAACTTCGTCGGCATCCCGTTCTCGGAACTCACCGATCTGCTCGCGCCGCACAGCATCCACCTGCACCTCGTCGACGCGAAGGGCGTCGACGGCGAGGGCGTGCAGGTCGGCGAGGGTGAGATCGACTGGCCGCTACTCGCTGGCCAGCTGAACGAGTACACGCCGAACGCTCCGTTCATCCCCGAGATCTGGCAGGGCCACATCAACAACGGACAGGGCTTCTGGACGGCACTCGATCGGCTCGAGAAGTGGCTCTAGTCCAGCCACACCGCGACGGGGCCGAGCTGACGGCGAAGCCCCTCGCGCTGTGGGCGGTTCCCGTTTCGGACCTCGCGGGCGTCGCGCGTCACGTGCTGGACGTTGCCGAGGCCGGTATCCCCGGATACGACCTCGTCGTGCTCTGCCCGGAGGGCCCGCTCGCCGAGCGTCTTCGCGCGCTCGGGGCTCGAGTCGCGATCGGCAGGTTCGGACCTGAGGCAGGCATCGCAGCATCGGTTCGCACCCTGCGGGCAGCGGCGTCTCGGCTGCGTCCGGCGATCGTTCACTCGCATCTCTCCTTCGCCGACGTGATCGTCGCAGTGACCCCACTTCCGCGTGACGCGCGCCGAGTGACGACGGAGCACGGCATCGCCGGCGATGACCTGGTGTACCACGGTTCGACTGCCAAGTCCCGACTCATGGCGGCCGTGCACACTGCCCGGTTGCGGCGGTTCTCCGCGGCCATCGCCGTCTCCGGTGCCACGAAGGCGGCGATGTCCGCGAAGTGGCATCCGCGCATCGACATCGAGGTCATCCCGAACGGGGTCGATGCGCCCCCGGTGCGCGACGACGCCTCTGAAGGTGGCGCCGAGGGCGCGGGCCTCAGAGTGCTCTCGCTCTCGCGGCTTGCACCGGAGAAGCGCATCGACAAGCTGCTCGAGGCCTTCCGGCTGGTGCACAGCGAGTACGAGGATGCGCGGCTCACTATTGCCGGCAGCGGCGAGTTGGAGCGCGATCTCCGGGCTCAGGTCACGGTGCTCGGGCTGTCAGACTGCGTCGAGTTCGTCGGCTTCGTCGACCCGGATGCGGCGTTGCGAGACGCGGACGTGCTCGTGCAGTTGTCGGTGTGGGAGAACTGCTCGTACACGCTGCTTGACGCCGCTGCCAACGGGATGCGCGTCGTCGCTTCGAACGTGGGCGGCAATCCTGAGATCGTCGCTGCAGCGAGCTTGGTCGACGCCGACGATGTCGCGGACGTCGCACGCGCGATACTCGACGAGCAAGCGACCGCTGACATCAGCGGCTGGCTCTCGGTGGAGGGCATGACGTCGCGACTCGCGGGTGCCTACCGGCGTTTCGGCTAGGCGCCGGCCCGGACGGCGTCCAGGATGCGGATGACTCGCTTGCCCACGTCTTCCCAGTTGTAGAGCTCCGCGCGTCGGGGGCCCTCCGTCTGAGCGAAAAGGATCGCCTCGTCGGTGAAGGCCCGTTCGAGGCCCCGCGCGATGGATGGCGTGCTCATCGCATCGACGTACACGGCAGCCTCGCCGAGCACCTCCGGCATCGCGCTCGTCTGCCCGACGACGGCAGGCGTACCACTCGCTGCAGCTTCCAGTCCCGGCAAGCCGAAGCCTTCGTGAATGGACGGCATTGCGAGCGCTGATGCCCCGCGGTAGGTCGCCGGGAGTTCGGCCTCGGGGATCATCCCGAGGAATCTGACCCTCGCTTCGACGCCGACTTGCCGGGCGAGATCGAGGATGGTCTCGTTTCGGGGTCCAGAGAATGCCAGGAGCGTGCCTTCCGGAAGCTCGGCCTGGCCGAACGCGGCGATCAGGCGGGGAACGTTCTTGTGCGGTTTGTGGTTTCCGATGTAGAAGATGTACGGAGCGCCGAGGTCGAGCGAGGGTCCGTCTGCTCGGTAGCAGTCGTCCACCCCGTTTCCCACGTTGTGAACGCGTTCCAAGGGGACACCTGCCCAGGTCGCGACTCGCCGTCTCGATTCTTCGGAGACCGTGAGCACAGCCCTGGCGCGGCGCAGGTGGGGGCGGACGATCCAGCGGTAGAACGCACGCACGTGCACTGGGCTGTCGTGCACATCGAGGTGCATGAGGTCGTGCACCGTCAGCACGATCGGACCCCGCCAGAAGATGGGAGGAGCGAACCCAGGGCTGTAGAACATGCTGCGACCGCGCATCGCCATGTTCACGGCGGCTCGCAGCGACTGCCAGACGCCACTGAGCGACACGGGATCCTCACCGCGGAGGTCACGCGTGCCGGGTGGCATCGCTTTTCGCACCTCGCCTGCGAACCGGCCGATGCCGTGAGAGCCGATCCAGCGGGCGTCGAAGACAAGTAATGCGGGCACGTGGATAACCATAGAGGATGCGCGGCATATCGGCGCTCTTCTGGCTCCACGAGGTGAACCGAAATTTTCTTCACGTCTTGTGGAGTATCGCGCGTGGGGATTGTCCAGATCGGACTATCGCGGCGAACAATGCTGGTTTAGTGAAGCGCGAGGGTCGGCACGTCGATGCTCTCTGAACACGATTCGCCTCACCTGGCGAAGTCGCGGCGAATACCGTGAGGTGGCCACCGAACCGCATATCGCGGGAGTATTCGCGGAGATAACTTGTTGACGCGGCAAATGCCGCTGCTCTGCCTTGGAAACGCGGCTACCTTTAGGCCTCGCTTGAGGTTCCCTTGTCGACGAAGGCTGCCCGCGAACACGTCGCTAGATGCGTGTGTCGATCTGCGTCGCATGCTCCGCGCCAGAGATCGACGCCGACTCGACGAGGAACGAGATGCACTTCTCGCTCACGTATGCCGGGAGCACCGGGATCAAGCGGTCGACGGTTCGCGCGAGCGTTCCGAGCTGCTTGCGCCCCAGCCGCTGGCCGGCGACCTTCGTGGCGCGCTCCCAGAAGCCGTGCTGGTTCGGCCCTGTCTCGTGGTCGAGCTCGTGCTTGCGCTCGAACTTCACTCGAGCGGCCCCCGAGTGGAACGAGCGATCCACACGAATGCCCGTCGTTACGGCTGCAACATAGTGAGGAGTCTCCAACTCGGGGACGAGTCGAACGGGGATGCCGGCCTTGTGCAGCCGATAGCCCATGTCCACGTCCTCGAACCCGTAGGCGCGGAACGCGAGGTCGTACTCGCCGACGAGGTCGTACGCGCTTCTCGAGATCGAGACGTTCCCCGCCCAGTACTTCCACTGCTCGGAGACCGGGGTCGTGTAGGCCGTCTGGCGGAACTTGAGGTCACGCGGCCTGCCGTAGATCTTCGCGTATGGCGTCGTCGGCAGGACATTCAGGTACAGGCCGATCAGTCCCGCCTCCCCGCGTTCGTGCTCGGAGATATGGGTCGATACATAGTTCGGGGCGGGGACGAGGTCGTCATCGCATCGGACCAGGATGCTCCCGCTCGCCGCCTCGAAACCAGCATTGAGCGCGGCCGACCTCCCGCGATTCTCGCTGAAGACGATGGAACGGATGGGGAGGTCCCCCGCCAGCTCTTCGATCAGGGCTTCCGACCCATCGACGTCACCGTCGAGAACGACGATCGCTTCCCATTGCGCAGAGTCCTGTCCACGAAGAGCTTCGATGAGCCTCGGCAGGCGTCGTGCGCCTCCGCGGCTTGGCACGATGATCGAAACCAGAGAATGTGTCATCCGTTATCCATCGTCGGAGTGCGTGATTTTGCCGTATGTTCTAGATTTGCCGGGTCTGACGGGGCCTCTCGAACTCCCGTGACTCTAGCATGCGGCATTTACTTCCTTGCACTCCGTTGGCGGGCCTCTTCGACGTGGATCGGGTGACGGGGTGCACTAGTCTCGTGAACGCACGCACTGGGGGTGCGAAGGCCGGCTTCGGATATCCGAGGACGCAAAAGCGGTGTTCTGGAGGCGGATGATGTCTGACGAATCGAGCTCGCAGGGCGAGACTCGTCGTTTGGGCGACCGTGCAGCCCGCGGTGGATTGCACACCGGTCTCGGGCAGATCTCAAGAGTGTTCCTCCAGATGGCATCCGTTGTCGTCCTCGCTCGCCTGCTGGATGCCCGGGACTACGGCCTGATCGCGATGGTCCTCGCGATCGTGGGCGTTGGCGAGATCTTCAGAGAACTGGGACTCTCCGGGGCGGTCATCCAGGCCCATACCTTGAGCCGTGCCCAACGAGACAACCTGTTCTGGATCAGTGCAGGTGCCGGTCTCGTGATGGCCGTGGCCGTAGCGGCGGCCTCGCCGCTGATCGCCGGCATCTACGGGGAGCCATCGCTCATCGCGATCACGATCGCGCTGGCCCCGACGTTCTTCATCTCCGGCCTCAGCTCCCCCTACCGCGCCCAGCTCACGCGCGGCATGCGCTTCGGCACGATCGCAATCGCGGACGTCGTCTCCGGCACGCTGGCGCTCGGTGCCGGAGTTCTCTTCGCACTGGGAGGTGCTGGCTACTGGGCGCTTGTCGCACAACAGCTGCTCAGCGGCCTCATATCCCTGATCGTCATGCTCATCGCCTCCCGATGGGTGGCGCGCATGTATGACAGGGCCACCAGCGTGAAGTCGTTCCTGAGACTGGGCGGAGCGGTGCTCGCGACCCAGGTCATGACGTACGTCTCGTCGAATATCGACGCAGTGCTCATCGGTGCCAGATACGGCCCGACCGAGCTCGGCTATTTCAACCGCGGCCTGCAGCTCATTCGAACTCCGACGAACATCCTGCGCGGGCCGGTGGGCAACGTGACGCTGCCCGTCATCGCGAAGTTGCAGCACGAGCCAGTGCTCGTCGTTCGGTTCGTCGAGCGCGCGCAGGTTCTGGCGTCGTTGCCGATTCTCATCATGCTGGGCTGGTTCATCGCGTGCGCGGACGCTGTTGTTCGCCTGGCTCTTGGTGACCAGTGGTTGCCAGCGACGGTGATCATGCAACTCATCGCCATGGTCGAGGGCCTCTCGACGCTCACTGTCGTTGTCGCCTCTCTCCTGATCGGACTCGGCCAGGTGCGGGGCTTGGTCACGCTCTCGGTCGTGACGCTCGTGCTCAAGGTCACGTTCCTGCTCTTCGCGCTGCCGTTCGGCGTCGAGGCGGTCGTGTTCGCCTCTGTTGTGCTCCAACTGCTCGGAATCCCACTGGCCATCTATTACGCGCGTGCGGTCACCAGCCTCCCTCTCGGGCGGCTCATGGTGCAGTCACTGCGCATTCTCGCGGTCACGGGGCTCGCGACCTTCGGTGCCTGGTGGGTCATGAATGCATGGGTTCCCCCTCTTGCTGCGATCCTCGAGATCTTGGCCAGTGGCGGTGTGCTTGCGGCGCTCTTGAGTCTCGGTCTCCTCTTCCCACACGTCCGTTCCGATTACTTCGTAGTCCTCTCGACGGCTCAGAGAGCGTTGAAGCGGAAAGCCAAGAAAAGCCAGAAAGTAGACGACGTCGAATGAACAGCACTTCATCGATCGACAGCATCTCGGTCGTTATTCCGCACTACGGCGATCCCACCGACGCGCAAGCGCTGCTCGCGGTGCTGCAAGGCGGTGTCAGCAGGGTGCCGGTCGACTTCATCGTCGTCGACGATGCTTCGCCGATCTCGTTTCCGGAGACGAAGGGCGTCCAGGTCCTGCGACGCACGGAGAACGGCGGCTTCGGGACGGCGGTCAACACCGGCATCCGGGCCGCGGCCGGGACGCACGTCCTCGTCCTCAACAGCGACCTGTCCGTCAGCGATTCGTTCCTCGATGACCTCGTTGCGCGTGCCGCAGAGCACGGCGACAAAGTCGTGAGCCCTCACGTCGTCGGGCACTCAGGGGAAGCACAGTGGGTGGGGCGTCGCTTCCCGTCCACGACGCAGTACCTGGTCGAGTGGCTGACGGTGTTGGCTCGATTCCGAGGCACGGCTTGGTGGCACAGAGCGGTCGGGCACGACCTCAGATGTGTGGCCGGGGCGGTTGTCGAGGTGGACTGGGTCATGGGGGCGGCCATGCTGCTTCCACGAGAAGCCGTTCGCAGCGCTGGCGGCTTCGACGAGCTGTTCTACATGAACTGCGAGGAGATCGATCTGCAGCGGCGTCTGCGCCGCGAGGGTGTGCCCGCTCTCTTCCTCGGCACGGTCGAGGTGGCGCATGAAGGCGGGGCATCGACGGATCCCCTTCGGCGTCGGAGGTGGCTTGTCGACTCGCGCTTCAAGTACGCGGAGAAGTGGCACGAACGTCCGGCGCTCCAACGGAGCGTCCTCGTCTGCGCGTCCCTCGTGAATTTCGTCACGAACGGGGCGAGGCAGGTGGCCGGACGGCCCATCTCCGCACGGAGAATCCTTCGAGAAGAGCTTGGGCTGCTCCGCTAGCTGCACGGTGCGAAAGCCGCTTCAAGCGGGCCCTGATCGCGAGCGCGTGTCGTCACACCGACGACGCCCCCGAGCGGTCCCGCTGGAACTCGGCGATCGTTCCTTCCGACTCCCCGGAACCTGAACGGAATACGGCATAGTCACCCCGAGTGGCCATTTGTCTGGACGATTCGCGCTCAGGGTGTGGCACGGCCCTGGCCTGCTTCGTGGTGTGCCCCGATGCTGGACGCGGATTCCTGCGCCAGCCTGCGCGCAGGCGCACCACCAGGGGGATACATGCGAACTGCACACATCGTCGCCGTCACGCTCGCCGGCATCGGGCTCATCGGAGCCGGCACGGTGATGCCAGCGGCTGCCGCGACCGTGGTCGGCGCTGCCGGGGCGTTGACGTCGCTCACGACGACGACGGACCTCAGCTGCCACGCATCCGTCTCGGGAACGCCGGACACGCCGCTCTTCGGACTTGGAACGAGCTGCCTGACAGCTGTAGCCGCTGGAGACACCCTCAACGTGCCCGCCGACTTCTGGCTGAGCGGGCTCGTGGGCGAGGAGGCCCGGGCGCTCCAACATGAATGGTCTCCGCTCTCCCAGACGAGCACCGGCATCGGCACCGGAACTGAGCCCTTCCAGATCACCACGGTCGTGGACGGCGACCTCCTCCGGGTCACCCAGGTGGACACCTACGTCTCCGGCGGCTCCTCCTTCACGACGTCGATCGAGGTCGCCAGCCTCGCGACAGAGCGCCTCACCCCGATCGTCTACCGCGTCGCGGACTGCACCCGTCCGGAGACGGGATATCTCGCCTACGCGGAACCACCGACAGGCGACGGGTCAGTCCTCTGCCGAAATGTCGAGGGCATCGCGACCGGCCCCTGGGGGCTGGGCACCACGGCGGGCGACGACTACGCGCAGCTCATCCCGCTCGCCGAGGGCAGCCGGTTCGCGATCGACCAGAGCAGAGGAGTCGGTGCGGCCATGGGCCTCCAGGTCCAGTTCATGGACAGCGCGACGTCTGCTGGCCACGCGAGAGACCACGTCATGGGCCTGAGCTGGATGCTGGACCTCGAGCCGGGTGCCTCGTCCAAGGTCGCCTTCCAGACGCATTACTCCGTGCAGGGCGAGCGGGCGGGGTCAGCGGTCCGGTGACGCTCTCCGGATCCACGATGCGTGGCACCGATTTCATCCAGGCCTCCGTTGCGGTCGAGATCGCACCGGCGACGTCGCCAACTCTGACGGCGGTTGTCTCGGGGGCACCCACTCCGGCCCCGTCCGCGGCTCCCGCCGTATCCACTTCGTCGACGCCTGATGGGCACGCCGCCGCCTCCGCACCTGGTTCGGCGGATCCCTCGTCGGCACTCGGGCCGGGTGCTCTCGCAGCGACCGGCGTCGACGACGCCTTCGGCGGAGTGCCCCTTGTTGCAGGTCTTGTCCTGCTTCTCGGCGGTGCTCTGGCCACGCTCGCCACGCGGGCTCGGCGATCCGAGAGGTCTAGAAGAACATCGTGAAGGTCAGGCGCAGCGTCTCCTCCGTGAGCACGGCAGCCGACGAGAGTCCAGCGGATGCGAGCAGGGCACCGGGGTGCGCCAACCCGACGATCATCTGGCGCAGTCTCGGGAGCTCGGCGAGGAACGCACCCGGCACGCGCGAGCGCTCAGCCGAAGGGTGCTCGCGCCATCCGCGGAGCTTGGCGAGGAACCAGGCGCAGCGAAGCAGGAAGACGAGCCAGATCGCCAGCACGACCGGGAGCATGAGGCCCGCGAAGAGCTGGATGCCCGAGTAGGTGATCTCGTCTTCGCGGTTCTCCGCCATGAGCTGCAGCAGCGTCGAGAGGCTCGCGCTCATCACCACCGAGATGGTCCACGCCGCGAACCCCACGACGAGCGTCACGAAGCGAACGAAGAAGTGCCCGAACACTGAATCGTGCTCATCGAGGTGGCTGCGAGGAGTGCGGAGGAGGAGGGCAACCGTCGCCGTCAGCGAGGGCAGCGATCCGACGACGACGACCGCCGCCCACACGGGCATCGGCCAATCGGCGACCCAGCCAAGGGCCGTTGTGGACGCGAGGACCACGAACCACGCCCAACTCCACCGCAGCGGATGGGCGACGAGCGTGGCGGGAAGTCGCCGATCGACAGTTCCGAGGAAGCGTCGCTCAGGCGGCTCCGGCGGGGGATTCATGCGCCAATGCTATTGCCCTTCGAGGTCAATGGAGATGGTGCTCTGCCCTCGGTTTCGGCGGAACGGCGCATGCCGAACGGTGATGTCGCGCCGGTCACCCGGACGGAGCCTCCACAGGGGAGCTCTCCCTGTACCTGGACCGAGCCAATTCGGGTAGGCTCGGGTATTCGGAAGGTCGGAACTCGACGGGGGTCAGTCGCCGGCCGACCTGGTGCGCGGGGAACGCCCCGCGCAGGAAGCAAGGGGGAACGACGATGTCCATTCACGAATCAGATACAGAGTCGGAGAGAGGCGCTGAACGGCGCAGCCTGCTCAGCGCCGTCGCCTGGGCCACTCCGATTATCGCCGTGTCCATAGCGGCGCCCGCTCAGGCCGCGTCGGAAAATGAGGGGCCCGCCTGAGAGGCAGCTGCTCAGACGGGCACTGCGCTGACAGGTGGGGCCAGGGAGCGGAATGGGTATCGCCGCTCACGTAACCTGTCCTGGTGAGCGGAAGCAGAACAGGGGCGGTGCGTCGGGCGGCCTCCATCGCGGGTGTTGCGGTGGCTCTCGTCATCGCCGTCATCGCGGCCGGACTGCCCCTCTTCGTCTTCCCCTCCATGGATGAACCCCGAGAGGTCGACGCGATCGTCGTCCTCGGCCCACCGCGCGAGGCGCGCATCCAGGTCGCCCAGCAGCTGGCCGCCGACGGCTACAGCGACACGATCGTCATCGCCGTCGACGACTACGGCCTCGACGCCGCCATCAGCATCGACGCGTGCAAGGCGGAGGCGGGTGACGGGTCCACTGCGCCCGTCACCCGCTGCCTCATCCCGGAACCCTTCACCACGGCAGGTGAAGCTCTCATGGTCAAGCGGTTGGCCGCGGCGGAAGGATGGGAGTCGGTCATGATCGTCACGAGCGTCACCCATATCTCGCGCGCGCGCATGATCTTCACCGACTGCCTGGGCGGGGGAGTGCTCGCCACGGACGACGGCGCCGGCATCGACGACTCCAACTGGGCCTGGCAGTACCTGTACCAGTCAGGGGCCTTCATCAAGGCGCTCGTCGCGCCGACCTGCTGACCGCGACGGCTCAGTTCGGCGGATGCCAGGCAGGGCGACCTGATATGTCGGTCGTTCTCGATACGGTAGGCGCATGACGACACGTCGCAACGAGGGGGCAGCATGACCGCGCTTGACCACACCACCGTGCAATGGCGCAGGGTTTCCGCGAAGTACATCTGGTCTGAACTCCTCGGGGCGTTCTTCTGGGCGCTTGTGGCGCTCGCGGGAGTCATCGCTCTCCTCGTGATCCCGGACGTCTCGAACTGGATCGCGTTGGCCCCCGGTGCGATCCTCCTCCTGATCCTCATCTCCATCCCGTTCGAGTGGCGACGCGTGCGGGCTATCGGCTATCAGCTGCGCCAGGACGACCTCGTCTTCCGCCGGGGTCTCTTCTGGAGTCGCATGGTCGCTATTCCCTACGGTCGTCTGCAGCTGGTCGACATCCAACGCGGCCCGGTCACCCGCATCTTCGGGCTCTCCTCGCTGAAGGTCGTCACCGCCGCCGCAATCACCAACGTGACCATCCCCGGCCTCGACTGGCGCGATGCCGAGAAGCTCCGGGACGACCTCGTCGCACTCGCCGAGACTCGTCGAGCAGGTCTCTGATGAGCGCCCACCTCCCACCGCAGTCTCCGGGCGCGCAGTTCGGGGGTCCGCCGCTTGGGCCGCCGCAGGGACAGGCTCCGGGGCCGGCGCTCGGGCAGGGGTCCGACCTGATCGACGGCGAGTGGCATCGACTCCACCCGCTCACCCCGCTCCTCAGGGTCGGCGTGTTCGTCATCGCGATCGGCGCCTTCCTCATCAACCAGTCCTGGCAGACGATCACGAGCTTCATCTTCCCGCAGCTCGACGAGTACAGCGGCGCCGAGTACGACCCCACGAGAATGGTCTTCGAGAACCAGACCTGGCTGCTCTGGGCCGCACTCGGGACGCTTCTCGTCATCCTCCTCCTGGGACTCTTCAGCTACCTCTCGTGGCGCTTCGCGCAGTTCCGAGTCAGCGACACCACGATCGAGCTGCAGAGCGGCGTGCTGTTCCGGAAGAGCCGTCAGGCGAGACTCGATCGAGTGCAGGACATCAACATCCAGCGCCCGCTCGTCGCGAGAATCGTCGGGGCGTCCAAGATCGAGATCGGCGTCGCCGGCGAGAACGCGAACATCCAGCTCGTCTACGTGCGAACCCGTGACGCCGACGGCATTCGCGCCGGCATCCTGCAACGCGCATCGGGGGCGAAGCGCAGCGAGCGCGCGGCTCACGGCCAGTCGTTCGAGGGCCCCGGGCAGCCCGGTGCAGCAGGCGCCAACGGCGGCATGCACATGCCGATGAGCGCGGGCCAGCCGAGCGGTGCCGGCCCAGCAGGGCAGGGACCCGCCCAGCGCCCGCCGACCGCCGAGCAGCTTCGCACGAGAGCCTCCGAGTTCTTCGCGCAGCGAGTCGAGGAGCTCACGAGCCCCGAGCTCGCCCCCGGAGAGGCAGCGCCGCAGTCGGTGGTGCGCCTCCCGCCGTGGCGCCTCGTGGTCGCCAACCTCGTCAACCCGTGGCTCGTCGTCATCGTCGTCGCGCTCGTCGCAGGGCTCATCGTCACCTTCACCTTCGGGTTCTGGTGGCTGCTCTTCTCGATCCTGCCCCTCGGCGCGGTGTTCTTCGCCATCACCGCCGGTCAGATCCTGCCATCCCTCAACTACAGCATCGCCGCGACGCCCGACGGCGTGCGCGTCGGTCGTGGGCTCCTCACCACGAGCAACGACACGGTCCCGCCCGGCCGGATCCACGCAGTGCAGGTCTCCCAGCCCCTCTTCTGGCGACCCTTCGACTGGTGGATGGTCCGCATCACCCGGGCGGGCACCGAGCAGGTCTCCTCCGACGGCTCGCAGAACCAGGCGGCGCTCACCCGCAACCTCGTGCTCCCTGTCGGCACGCGAGCTGAGACCGAGCGTGTGCTCGCACTGCTCCTCCCGATGCTCGTCAACGACGAGGTGCGCCGCCTCATCGAGCTCGGCATGTACAGCAAGGGCGACGACGACTACTTCGTCACGGCCCCCAAGCGCGCGGCGTGGATGCGGCCCTTCTCGTGGCGTCGACACGGGTTCCGTCTCGACAGTCGCGCCCTCTACCTGCGCTTCGGAGCCTGGTCGCGCAAGCTCACCATCGTGCCAGCTGAGCGGATGCAGTCCATCGGTCTCGACCGCGGCCCTATCGGCTACTTCGCGAACGTCGTCAACCTCCACGCCCACACCGTGCTCGGCATGGGCGTCACGACCCGCATCGGCATGGTCGACGGCGACATCGGCGTTCGACTCTTCGACGATGTCTCCGCTGTCGCCATCCGCGCCGCGAGCCTCGACACGTCCCACCGCTGGCGCGAGGCCGCGACGCTCAGCGCCATCGCGACCGCCCGCATGCGCGTCGCCGATGCGGAGAGCCGCGGGACCGCAGTCGACAGCCAGACGATCGCCGTGCTGCAGGCCGAACGCGAGTACCAGCAGGCTCTCGCTCAGAGCGGCGTTGACGGCACCTCCACGCCACCCGTGGCGGAACCGTCCGGCGCGCAGGAGGCGGCGCCCGCGCCTGATCTCTCGAGGATCCCGGCGCAGTTCGGCTCTGCCAGCTCAGCTGGATCCGTGCCCTCAGCCGGCGTCGGCCCTTCAGGTCCCTCCGAGCGCGCCGACGGGGATTCGGCAGCTCCCGATCCTTCCGCGGCGCCGACGCCCATGCCCTCGGCCATCGGTCCCGTGCCAGGGGCGCCGGCGAACGGTGCTTGGGCCCCCGTCTCCTGGGAGCCCGTCGCCGCGCCGCCGGCATCGCCCGACTCCACGATCGACACGACCCCGACTCCCATCCAGTCGCCGGCCACGATCGGGCCGGCGCCAGCGGCAGCGGCAGCGGACCGCCCGCCAGCCGAGCACGAGGCTGCGCCATCCCAGGCTGCGCCCTCCGAGGCTGCGCCCTCCGAGGCTGCGCCCTCCCGGGCGCCGCAGCTCGCGAACGGCCAGGCCCACGAGCCCTCGGGCGCCACGGATCAGCCGCAGCCGCTGACCCGGCGTCAGCTGCGGGAGCAGCGAGAGAACGGCACCGCCCCAGACCAGCAGCCGGGCAATGGCAGCAGACAGCCTCCGGAGGGCAGCGCATGAGCACACGTGAAGGACGGCTCGGCATAGGACTCGTGGGTGACTCGCCCACAGGTCTCATCGTCGCAACCGCACTCGCCGGAGCCGGGCACGCACTGGTCGGCGTCGCCACCGAGTCCGTCGAAGCGACCGAGCGTGCATCCGCCATGCTCCCCGGGGCACCCAGCCTCACCCAGCGGCAGGCCATCGAGCGCAGTGAGCTCGTGATCCTCGCCTTCGAGGAGGACGAGCTCGAAGCACGGATCCTCGAGCTCTCCGAGACCAAGGCGTGGGTCGCGGGTCAGCTCGTCCTGCACACCGTCGCCGGGCGAGGGACTGCCGTGCTCGGCACAGCCCTCGACCGAGGCGTGATCCCGCTCGCCGTGCATCCCGCGATCGAGATCACCGGGACGAGCCTCGACCTGCACCGTCTCAAGGAAGCCTGGTGCGCGGTGACCGCGCCGCGACCGGTGCTCCCCATCGCGCAGGCCCTCGTCGTCGAGCTCGGCGCTGAGCCCGTCGTCATCGCGGAGCAGGACCGCCCCACCTACGCGGAGGCACTCCACACCGCGACGGAGTTCACTCGCTCCATCGTCAAGCAGGCCACAGAGCTGCTCACCGGAATCGGGGTCGAGAACCCCGGCTTCATGCTCTCCAGCCTGGTGCGCTCCGCCGCAGACAACGCCCTCGCCGACGCCACCCCGCAACGCCTCGACCCGCTCGACGGTACGCTTCCTGAGGCGGACCCGCGCTCGTAGCGGCAGCCGCAGGTTCCGAGGAGGGCTCTTGCCACACGTTCTGACCACGATCGCCGAAGCCAAAGCAGTGCTCCGGGAGGTTGGGAAAACCGACACGATCGCCCTTGTGCCCACGATGGGTGCTCTCCACGAAGGCCACCTGTCGCTCGTCGACATCGCCAAGCGAAGCGCTACGAAGACGGTGGTGTCCGTCTTCGTGAACCCGATGCAGTTCGCACCGGGCGAAGACTTCGAGCGCTACCCGCGCACCTTCGATGACGACCTCGCGAAGCTCGACGCGGCAGGCGTCGACTACGTGTTCGCGCCCGCGGTCAGCGACATGTACCCCAACGGCATCAAGCAGACCCGCGTCGTCGGCGGACCTGCCGCTGGCATCCTCGAGGCGGCGCACCGGCTCGCGCACTTCGACGGTGTCCTCACGGTCGTCACGAAGCTCTTCAACATCATCCGCCCGAACGTGGCGGTCTTCGGCGAGAAGGACGCGCAGCAGCTGTTCCTCGTGCGGAGCCTCGTTCGCGACCTCGACCTCGATATCGACGTGCTCGGCGCGCCCATCATCCGGGAAGAGGACGGCCTCGCGCGCTCCAGCCGCAACGTCTACCTCTCCGACGACGAGCGCAGCGCGGCCCTCAGCCTGGTGCGCGCACTCTCTGCCGCTGCCGCCAACGGCGACCGCGGCATCCGCGAGATGATCTCGCAGGCGCAGGGAGCCCTCATGGACGAGAAGCTCGTGAAGATGGACTACGTCTCCATCGTCGACCCCGAGACGTTCGTGCTCGTCAACGAGGCGTACCGCGGGACGGCGCTCGTGCTCGTCGCCGCCCGCGTCGGCACCACGCGCCTCATCGACAACATGCCGGCTTACGTCGGCGAGTACCGCTAAAGCGCTCGCGCGCAGCTCCGGCTTCGGCTTCGGGCCGACGCTCGCGAACAGCGCGAGTGCAACGTCCCGCTCGTCTCGTTGCTACGCTGAACGTTCCACGACCCCTGGGGGAACACACGCATGAGCTTTCGCATCCTGACGGTCTGCACGGGCAACATCTGCCGTTCGCCACTCGCCGAGCAGCTGCTTCGAGACGGACTCCGGGATCTGCCCGGCGTCACCGTCGAGAGCGCGGGAACAGGTGCCCTCGTCGGCAGCGGCATGCCTCAGCAGGCACTCGCGCTCGCCGCCCAGTACGGGGTGACGGATGCGGAAGCGCACATCTCGAGGCAGCTCACGGAAGACATCGCCCGCGGAGCAGGCCTCGTGCTGGCGCTCTCCCGCGACCACCGACAGCGCATCGTCGAGCTCGCCCCCTCCGTCGTCCGGCGAACGTTCACGCTGCGCGAGTTCGCGCACATTGCGAGCCAGGTCACCGCGGAGGACCTCGAGGAGTCCTACGAAGCGCCGGGCGCGAGCCACGGCTCGCGTCGCTCGCGTCGCGAAGCGCTCGAGGGTGCCACAGACGGCGCCGACGCGGGCGCCTCAGAGCAGGACATCGTCACCGCCGCGCTCGCTGCGGCCGTTGCCTCCGCTGCCCCGCTTCGTGGCCTCGTCGCCCCGCTCGAGAACGCCGCCGACTACGACGTGGTCGACCCGTTCCGCCGCTCGGACGAGACCTACCAGCGCTCGGGCCGCGAGCTCGTGCCGGCAGCCGAGACGATCGTCGCCTACCTCGAGGGCGTCGTCGACTGGGCGAAGGCCCGCACGGCCTGACCACCGCGAGGCTCGCCGGTTCGCGCGACGGCGCGAAGTGCACCAAACTGGGGGAGTGCGTTTCCGAGCGCCATTCGTCGCGCCCGGGACACGCATCCACACCCAGCCGCACGAAACGCAAGGAGCCCGAATGGCCGACGCGCCCATCCAAGACGCACTCTCCGAGGCCGAAGCCTCCGAGCAGAAGCAGGTGCGTCTCGAAAAGCGCGCGCGGATGCTGGACTCGGGCATCGCGCCCTACCCCCTGACGCTCCCCATCACGCACACCATCGCGGAAGTGCGTGCAGCCCACGCCGAACTGGAAGACGGCGCGTCGACCGGCGAGCGCGCGGGCGTCGCGGGGCGCGTCGTGCACCTCCGCAACACCGGCAAGCTCTGCTTCGCGAGCCTCCAGGCGGGTGACGGGTCGCGCATCCAGATCATGCTGTCGCTCGCCGTCGTCGGCCAGGAGCAGCTCGACCTGTGGAAGGAATACGTCGACCTCGGCGACCACGTCTTCGCTGCCGGTGAGATCATCTCCTCGCGCCGCGGCGAGCTCAGCATCATGGCCGACGAATGGCGGATGGCGTCCAAGGCCGTCCGGCCGCTCCCGAACCTCCACGCGGAGCTGAGCGACGAGACGCGCGTCCGCCAGCGCTACCTCGATCTCATCCAGCGACCCGTCGCCCGGGAAGTGGTGGTCGCTCGCGCCAAGACCAACGCCTCGCTGCGCCAGACCTTCGCGAACCACGAGTTCCTCGAAGTCGAGACGCCCATGCTGCAGACCATGCACGGCGGTGCCGCGGCCCGACCGTTCGTGACGCACTCCAACGCGTTCGACACCGAGCTGTTCCTGCGCATCGCCCCCGAGCTTTACCTGAAGCGCGCCGTCGTCGGCGGCCTCGACCGAGTCTTCGAGATCAACCGCAACTTCCGCAACGAAGGCGCCGACTCGACCCACAGCCCCGAGTTCGCGATGCTCGAGGCATACCAGGCCTACGGTGACTACACCTCGATCGCCGACCTCACCCAGGAGCTCGTGCAGAACGCGGCCCAGGCCGTCGCGGGCTCGCACGTCGTGACCTGGGTGGATGGCACCGAGTTCGATCTCGGCGGCGACTGGGACCGAGTGTCCATGTACCCGTCGCTGTCGGAGGCGGCAGGCGTCGAGATCACGCCGTCGACGCCCCTCGCCGAGCTCGAGGCCCTGGCCGCGAAGGTTGAGGTCGAGGTCGACCACCCCACACACGGCAAGCTCGTCGAAGAGCTCTGGGAGCACTTCGTCAAGGAGGGCCTCACCCGTCCGACGTTCGTCATGGACTTCCCCGTCGAGACGTCGCCGCTCACCGCATCCCACCGCTCGATCCCCGGGGTCGTGGAGAAGTGGGACCTGTACGTTCGCGGCTTCGAGCTCGCGACGGGGTACTCGGAGCTCATCGATCCCGTCGAGCAGCGTGCCCGCTTCGTCGAGCAGGCGGCGCTCGGGGCACGCGGAGACGCCGAGGCGATGCGCGTCGACGAGGACTTCCTCGCTGCGCTCGAGCACGCTATGCCTCCTTCCGGCGGCATGGGCATGGGCATCGACCGCCTGCTCATGGCCATCACCGGCCTCGGCATCCGCGAGACGGTGCTGTTCCCCCTCGTCAAGTAGGGCCCTCGTCAGGTAGCGCCCCCCGCCCCCCAGCCTGCCCAAAGATGACTTGTGGTCGTCAAACCTCGAGTTTGACGACCACAAGTCATCTTTGGAGCGGGGGATCGCGGGGGGCGTCGGGGGA